>JANXXC010000127.1 GCA_025350765.1 Holophagaceae bacterium
GCGTAGAAGTTTCTTCTCCCGAAAACCGCGATGCGGATGCTGTGAGAAACAACGGGTTTCGCTGACCGAGCCCAAAAAGAAACACCACCACGCGAAGTTTTTTTATTGGCCTAATTGCCAGCGAAAATCTTCGGAATCCGATAGGACCCGGTGAGCGTTAGATAGAGGGAACTGGAGTGCTGGTATCCATTGGCGCCGGCGCTCCCCAGGCTCACGATATTCGCCGCGCCCTCAATAGCGAAGCTCCTGCTGAAGGCATAACCAAAGCCGAAGCGCAGGCCTGGCCGGGTGCTCTGGTTGCGCTTTTCGTAGACGCCCGCGATGGGTTGCGGGGAGTTTCCATTGGTGTAGCCCGGGGCCACCACTTCGATACGGCCGCTTAGATAGTTGAGGCTCAAGCCCGCGCTGCCGTAGGTCGATTCCGCGCCCTTTCTGGAGAAGGTATGGATCCAATCGGCCCCGAGCTGAAGGTTGCTGAAGGGCTCGTCCACGGCGTAGCGAAGGGCGCCGCGGATGGCGCCGGTCTTCACCGGAAATACCAAGGCGCCTTCGAGGGCCAGCGGGAATTTCGTGACCAGCCCCGCGCCGCCGGTGGTGTCGCGCTCGACTTTCCAAGCGTGGTCCAGGCTGGAGACAAGGCCGAAATCTAAATGAAGGGATGCGTCCTGGGCCTGGGCTGGAAGCACCGTTAAGGCGGCTAGTAAGAGGCATCGGCGGAGGGTCATAGGCTGTTCAGTCCTTCCATTCCCATGGTGGGGGCCCAGGGCATGAGCTCATATTGCGCCATGCCGGTCTTCGTGAATGGGTCCCCATCACGGATCAGATCGAGGGTGGCATGGACTGAATCATCCGGCACGCGGAGGAGCAGGGCGCCTCCGTTCCTTGGGTCCAAAGGCCCCGAGGCGAGCAACAGCCCTTGGTCCTTCAGCCCTTTGAGATAGGCGCGGTGTTCATCAATGACGGTCAGTACTTCGTCGAGGGGTTTTCGGTACCTGAGGATCGCGAGGGCGTACATCCACTCTCCATGTGATGCCCCAGCTAACCATGGATCCGCCGCTCTTTGCAGGGCCCCGGCATGGTCTTTAGAAATTTAGGAAATGATTTCGTCTTTCGCGGAAGACGACTACCCTCTTGCTGTTTCCTCCCATTCAAAACTCCGACCATGCGCGAATTCATTCATCACATCGCCTCCCATCTCCCTTGGCTGCCAGGCCTGGCGATGGGGCTCGCCGTGGGCCTCGGGCTGGCGTCGGCCCTTCCCGCGCAGACATTGGCCTTCCGCCGCTTCGACGGCCGGGATGGCCTTCCCCAAAGCCAGGTGAGGGTGTTGCTGGAGGATCGCCAGGGGTTTCTGTGGGTGGGAACGCATGGCGGCGTGGCGCGGCTGGGAGGCTCCGGATTCAAATCTTTCGGCATCGCCCAGGGCCTTGGCATTGGCCGTGTGCGGGCCCTTCTGGAGGATCGCGAAGGGGCCATTTGGGTGGCCCAGACGGATGCAGGGCTGGCGCGGATTCAAGGCAGCCCAGTCAGGAGTTTCGGGGCCGCCGAAGGCCTTCCGGATTCGAACTGTTATGTGCTGGCCCTGGACGCGTCCGGTGCCGTGATGGTGGGCACCAGCAGTGGCCTTCTCAGATGGGACGGCGGAGCCTTCCATTTTGTGGATCTGGGTCCCCTGGGCCATGAACCCATCTATGGGATGGTTCAGGCGGCCGAAGGCCTCTGGGTGAGTACCCGGAAAGGTCAGGTGGGCCTCTGGGATGGCCTCCAGTTGAAGGTGGAGCACCTTCCGGCGGAAGTCGCGCAGCGCGAGGTTTGGAAGCTCCTGATGGATTCGTCGAAGCGGATCTGGGCCCTCACCCGTCCGGGGCTGTTCCGGCGGGAAGGGGATCACTGGATCGCCGTGCCCTTGGAGGGCACCCACGGGGTTCCCAAGCTTCAGGATTTCGCGTTCGACAAGGATGGATCCCTCATGGTCGCCCTGGGAGGGGAGGGCCTCTGGATGCAGGGGCCTGCAGGCGCGCCACGGGTGCTGACTGACAAGGACGGGCTGCCTGAAGAACAGATCAACATGGCCTACCGGGATCGCAACGGCACCCTCTGGGTGGGCACCAATGGCGAGGGGCTCCATGCTCAGGTCCTGCCGGGTCTCCGCGCGCTGAGAGGCGTGGCCCCCTTGGAGCTGGGGGCCGTGTTGGCCATGGAACCCCTGCCCGGGGGAGGCTCCTTGTTCGGCACCAGCCGGGGCCTCTTCCGCTGGGAGGAAGGGAAGGGCCTCACCGCCCGATGGACAGTCAAAGAGGGGCTGCCGGATAACGAAATCTGGTGCATCGGTTCCGATGGTGAGGGGGGCCAATGGCTGGGCAGTGCCAAGGGCCTAGTGCGATGGAAGGACGGGCACGCGCGCTCCCCGAGGCTTTTGGGGGATGCCCGGGTCTATCAGATCCTGCGGTGGCGGGGGGTCAACTTAGTGGGCACCGAGCGGGGGCTTTCTGAAATGGATGCCTCGGGCAAGGTGACCCGGACCTTCGACATGCCCAAAGAGGCGGGGATCAACGACGCCTATGTCTTGCTCGGGGAGGCCGATGGCGTGTTGGTCGGCTGTTCGAAAGGCCTCTACCGTTTTGATGGGCAGCAGTTGTCGCGGGTCTTCCCACAAGCCCCATTCTCGAATACCCGGGTGGTGGCCCTTTATCGCGATGCGGGGGGCGACCTCTACGTGGGGACAGTCAAGGGGCTCTTTCGATCTACCCCCAACGGCTGGGATTACCACGGCGCGGAGAATGGCCTTCCGGACGCCCACATCTATTTCCTGGGTGACGGCGGCCAAGGGCGCCTCGCCATAGGCCACGGCAAAGGGATGAGCCTCCTCGGTCCCGATGGCCAATTGCAGCACCTGAACCAGGGCCTCGGCCTGCTCTCCGACGAAACCAATCAGGGTTCGGTGCGGCTCGACGAGGCCGGGCGGCTCTGGTTTGGCATGGTGAACGGAGTCTGCATCCTGGATACGAAGGTGCCCCTTCGCCTACCCGAGCTGCAGGTCCCAAGGGTGCTGGAGGTCAGCTGGTCCGGAGGGCGGGCCCACCTTCCCTCCCGTCTCGAGCTGCCGCCGCGCACGGACTCCGTCGGATTCGAGTTCGAGCAGGGCATGCCGATCTTCAGCCGACCGCCCATCTACGAAGTGCATATGGATGGCCTATCGGAACAATGGCAGCGCACCGGCGAAGGCCACAGCATCCGCTATGGGCGCCTGGGGGCCGGCTCCTACGCTTTTCGAGTGAGGGTCAGCCAGGATGGCAGGCATTGGATCGAGGGCCCTCCCGTGTCGTTACGGGTGCGCCCCACTTGGTTTGAACATCCTCTCGGGCGCCTGGCCTTGTTGCTTCTGGCCCTGGCGGCGGTGGGAGCCTTCATTCAATGGCGCACCCTGCGCCTGAGGAAAGCCGCCGAGATTCTGGAAGCAAGAGTGGAAGAGCGAACCCGGTCGCTGGATCAGCGCAACCAGGAATTGAAAGTGGCCCACGAGGAGGTGAAAGAAATTCTTGAATCCAAGGTGGCCTTCACCCGCATGGTGGTGCATGACCTCCGCTCCCCCATTACCTCTATCAACTTGCTCGCGGAGGTCATGGCGCTGGAAGCCTCGGACCGTGGCGACGCGCCGCCGCCCCAGCTGGAGATCATGGCCAAGGAGGCCGCCCGCCTTGAAGGCCTGCTGCGTCGCCTCCTGGACCAGTCGCGTAGTGAGGCCGTTGAACAGACGTTGCACATGGTTCCCTCCAAGCCATCGAGGCTGCTGGATGGGATGGAGGAGCTGCTGCGCCTGAAGGCCGTGGGGGCCGGCCTGCACTTCGAGTGGGAGGCGCAAAGCGTAGACAGGAAAATATTGGCGGACTCCCTGGCCCTCCAGCAAATTCTATTGAATCTCTCGGGCAACGCGCTAAAGGTTACGCCCCCCGGCGGAAGCGTGGGCGTGCGGTCCGGCGTCAAGGGCGAGTCCTGGGTGCTGGAGATCTGGGACACCGGCCGCGGATTCGACGCAGGGCAGTTGGATCGATTATTCCGGCCCTTCACTCAGGTGGAGATCGGGGACATCGGCACCGGCTGGGGCCTTGGGCTCAGCATCGTGAAAAGCCTCGTGGATGCTCACGGCGCCAAAATCTCCGTGGAAAGCAAACCAGGGCGAGGCACCACCTTCCGCATCGCCTTCGCGCTGCTGGAAAAGATGGGCTAAGCCGTCATCAAAAAACAACCGTTCTCTTCGCTCGCGTTGCCTGGCAGACGGGGGCGGTAATGGAGCGGCCCCTAATCCCGAACGATCCGAGTGCCCACCGTGGCGGGGTCTTCCTGTTTCAGCGCCTCGGCGGTGGTGATGAGCACTTCCCTTCCGCCGCCTTCGATGAAGGACAGCGCGCTTTCGATCTTGGGACCCATGGATCCCGGCGGAAACTGGCCCTCCGCGAGGTGCGCCCTCGCCTCGGTGGCGCTCATCCGATCCACCCACGTTTGTGTCGGCTTCCCGAAATTCAGCGCCACCTTCGGCACGCCCGTGAGGATGATGTAAAGCTCGGCGCCCAGATGCGCGGCGAGCAAAGCGCTGAGGCGATCCTTATCGATGACCGCTTCAACGCCCACGAGAAAACCCGAAGCATCCCGGATGACGGGAATGCCGCCACCACCACCGGCGATCACGCTGTGGCCGCGCTCCAGCAGGAGTTTGATGGCGTCCAGTTGCACGATCTCCAGGGGTTTGGGTGAAGGCACCACCTTGCGCCAGCCGCGGCCGCTGTCCTCCTTCATCTTCCATTTCTTGAGTCGCTTGAGTTCCAGCGCGCGGGCTTCGGGATAAAAGGGTCCTATGGGTTTGGTGGGATTCTCGAAACCCGGATCGTGCTTGTCCACCACCACTTCCGTGAGGACGGTGGTGACCTTGGCTTCGAGCTTCTCGAAGTGCAGACGATTGATGAGCATCCGCTCCAGCATGTAACCCATGGAGCCTTGAGTCATGCCCACGGCGATATCCAGGTTGTAGGGCGGGATTTGCTGGGACGCCGACTCCTGCTGGATGAGCAGGTTGCCCACCTGGGGGCCGTTGCCATGCACCACGCACAGCGAGTATCCCTGCGCCACGACGCGCGCCAGCATCTCCGCGCAATCCCGGGCGTTCTCCAGTTGCTCCTCTTGAAATCCGCGCTCGTCCTCCTTGAGCAAAGCGTTTCCACCGATGGCGAGCAGCGCGATTTTTCGGGGCATGAGGGGCTTTCCGGAAAAACGAAGAGTCTAACAGCCGAAGAAACTGAATCAGCCGCAAAGTCCACAAAGTGCTCCTCGGTGGTCTCTGCGTACTTTTTGCCAATCGGGAAATAATTTGAGCCACGGATGAACACGGACTGACACGGATAAAGCGAATTCATTTTTCGCGTTCTTTCGCGGCTTTCGCGGTTCCTGCTTTCCGCTTTTCCCGCTAAAATGAAGGTTTTGCGCGGGTCTCCATGCATATCCAGGAACTGATTCTTCGCCTTCAGCGATTTTGGGCCGACCGGGGTTGTCTCATCGGCCAGCCCTACGATATTGAAAAAGGCGCGGGCACCATGAACCCGCTGACTTTTTTCGGCGCGCTGGGCAAGAAGCCCTGGAACGTGGCCTACGTGGAGCCATCAAGGCGTCCAGCGGACGGCCGCTACGGCGAGAATCCCTTCCGCGTCTACAAGCATTTGCAGTTCCAGGTGATTCTCAAGCCCTCACCCGCCAAAGTGCAGGACCTCTACATCGAGTCCCTATCGGCCTTGGGCATTGATCTCACCAAGCACGATCTGCGCTTTGAAGAGGACAACTGGGAGTCGCCGACGCTCGGGGCCTGGGGCGTGGGTTGGCAGGTGGTGTTGGATGGCATGGAGATCAGCCAGTTCACTTACTTTCAGCAGGTGGGCGGCCTGGACTGCCGCCCCGTGAGCGCCGAACTGACCTACGGCATCGAGCGCATCTGCATGTTCCTGGGCGGCTACGACAATATCTTCGACCTCACCTGGGGCGTGGTGAAGACCGACGACGGCGAGACTCCGGTGACCTATCGTCAGGTTCGCCAGCGGGAGGAATTCGAGCTGAGCGCCTACTCCTTCGAG
>JANXXC010000131.1 GCA_025350765.1 Holophagaceae bacterium
GCAAAACCTACCTGCTCACCCAAATCAAATTCATCGCCATCCTGTGGGCCTTTATCGCCGTCATCATCGTCATCTATTTCGGAGTGATCGGTGGGAAATCGACGGGCGAAGTTCTGCTGATTCTCGGCTTCAGCCTCATCGGCATCGCCGGTTCCTGTTCCGTCGCGGCTTTCGGGATTCGCATCAACACCTTCGCCAATTCCCGCACTGCCTTTGCTTCCTTGGGTGGCAAGCCTTACCCGACCATGGCGATCCCCATGAAGTCCGGCATGTCCATCGGCATGTTGCTCATCTCTGTCGAACTGTTCCTCATGCTGGCGATCTTGCTCTTCATCCCCGGTAAGGCTGCCGGTCCCTGCTTCATCGGCTTCGCCATTGGCGAGTCCCTTGGCGCCGCGGCCCTGCGCATCGCGGGTGGCATCTTCACCAAGATCGCCGACATCGGCTCTGACCTGATGAAGATCGTTTTCAAAATCAAGGAAGACGACGCCCGCAACCCCGGCGTCATCGCCGACTGCACCGGCGACAACGCAGGCGACTCAGTGGGCCCCACCGCCGACGGTTTCGAGACCTACGGTGTCACCGGCGTCGCGCTCATCACCTTCATCCTGCTGGCAGTGCCGAATCCGGCCATGCAGGTTTCCTTGCTGGTCTGGATCTTCGTCATGCGCGTGGGCATGATCGTAACGTCCGCCCTTTCCTATTGGATCAACGCCGCCTGGGCGAAAGCTACCTACGGCGACTCCAAGAAGTTCAACTTCGAGATCCCTCTGACCACCCTGGTGTGGCTCACCTCCATCCTCTCCATCGTGATGACCTACGTGCTTTCCAAGGTGCTCATTGGAGAGATCCCCAATGGCATGTGGTGGAAACTCTCGACCATCATCACCTGCGGAACCGCTGCGGGCGCGCTCATCCCCGAACTAGTGAAGGTCTTCACCTCCACTAATTCTGGCCACGTCAAGGAAGTCGTCACGGCGTCCAAGGAGGGCGGTGCTTCCCTCAACATCATTTCCGGCTTGGTGGCGGGCTATTTCTCGGCCTACTGGACGGGCCTTACCATCGTCGCCCTCATGGGCGCGGCTTACTTCGTTTCTACCTTCGGGCTCGGCGACCTCATGGTCGCGCCGGCGATCTTCTCCTTTGGCCTGGTGGCTTTCGGCTTCCTGGGCATGGGTCCCGTCACCATCGCCGTGGACTCCTACGGCCCCGTGACGGATAACGCGCAGTCCGTTTATGAACTTTCCACCATCGAAAACATTCCGGGCATCGAAGCGGACATCCAAAAAGAATTTGGCTTCAAGCCTGATTTCGAGAACGCGAAAATGTACCTGGAAGAGAATGACGGCGCGGGCAACACCTTCAAGGCCACCGCCAAACCTGTGCTCATCGGCACCGCGGTCGTCGGGGCTACGACCCTGATCTTCTCCATCATTCAAGTGCTCAACGGCAAGTTCGGCGTCGAAAACGTCTTCAAGGGGCTCTCCATCATCAACCCCTTGTTCCTACTGGGCCTCATCACTGGCGGCGCCATCATCTTCTGGTTCTCCGGCGCGGCCTGCCAAGCGGTTGCCACGGGCGCTTACCGCGCGGTGGAATTCATCAAGCAGAACATCAACCTGGATTCAGGCGCCGAGCGGGCTTCCGTCGAGGACTCCAAAAAGGTCGTAGAGATCTGCACCAAGTACGCCCAGAAGGGTATGTTCAACATCTTTCTGGCGGTCTTCTTCTCGACCCTGGCCTTCGCCTGCGCAGACCATTTCTTCTTTATCGGCTATTTGATCTCCATCGCCGTCTTTGGGCTCTACCAGGCCATCTTTATGGCCAATGCCGGTGGCGCCTGGGACAACGCCAAGAAGCTCGTGGAGACTGAACTAAAGGCCAAGGGAACGCCTTTGCACGACGCCTGCATCGTTGGCGACACCGTGGGCGATCCTTTCAAGGACACCTCCTCGGTGGCCATGAATCCGGTCATCAAGTTCACGACCCTCTTCGGTCTTCTGGCCGTGGAAATGGCCATCGAACTCAATCCCAATACCGCTCACATCGCGGCGCTCATTTTCTTCCTGGTCTCCACGGTCTTCGTGTGGCGCTCCTTCTACGGCATGCGAATCCCCGCCGCGGAATAGAGGTAGCCGGATTCAAAAGGGGCGCCGAGTGGCGCCCCTTTTTTGTATGATGATTTCCTGCCTCGACATTGCTTCAGGAGCGCCTTGTGAATGTCTCAGTTCCCCTTCGAACCCCGGCCCTTCTGGCCCTTTTGACTGCCGTCGCCATGGCCGACTCTCCCAAACCTCCCGTCGCCAATCGGAAACCTCATGCGGAAATCCGCCACGGGGAAACCGTTAGTGATGAGTATTTCTGGCTGAGGGAGAAGACGAATCCCGACGTGGTGAAGTACCTGGAATCCGAAAACCTTTTCACTGAATCCCAGACCAAGAATCTGAAGCCTTTCGCCGATAAGCTCTATAAGGAAATGCTGGGGCGCATCAAGCAGACCGACCTGAGCGTGCCCACTCGGCGCGGCGAATGGTTCTACTACTCCCGCACGGTGGAAGGCCAGCAATACCCCATCCAGTGCCGCAAGCACGGCTCCGCCGCGGGCATGGACAAGGATGCGAAAGAAGAAATCCTGCTGGATCAGAACGAGCTGGCCAAGGGGAAGAAATACCTGGGCCTAGGGGCCTTCCACGTCAGCGATGACGGCAAGAAACTCATGTTCAGCACCGATGACACAGGCTTCCGACAATACAAACTGTTCATCAAAGATCTTGGCACCGGGGCCATCACCGGACCCTTGGCGGAGCGGGTGACTTCAGCGGATTGGGCTGCGGACAACGCCACGGTTTTCTATGCCACAGAGGACACGCTCACCAAACGATCCGATACTCTCTGGCGCCTTGATCCTGGGGCCCAGCCCGAAAAGGTGTACGAAGAAAAGGATGAACTCTTCCGCATCGGCGTGGGCCGCACCAAAGACAAGAAATTCATGATGCTTTATATCGGTGCCACGGACAGCACCGAGATGCGCTATCTCGATGCCACCAAACCCAAAGACGAGTTCAAGGTCTTCCTTCCCCGGGAGAAGGATCACAAGTACGGCGTCGATCACCGCGAAGGACTCTTCTACATCCGTACGAACAAGGGCGCGAAGAACTATCGGATGGTGACGGCGGCAGACTCGGACATTAGCCCCAAAGCGTGGAAGGAGTTCATTCCCCACGATCCATCCGCGCTGCTGGAAGGCGTGGAATTATTCAAGGATTACATCGTCGCCACCACCAAATCCGAAGGCTTGAATCGGTTCCGGGTGCTGAATTTCGCCAAGGGTCAATGGCACAACTTCGCGTTTCCCGAGCCGGTTTACGCGGCCTTCGATGGTGGCAATCCCGAATACGACACCCAACTTTTGCGGTACAGCTATCAGTCTCCGGTGACGCCCAACAGCGTTTTCGACTACGACATGGCCACGCGCAAAAAGACGCTGTTAAAGCAGACGGAAGTGCTGGGCGGTTTTGATGCATCGAAATACGAATGCAAGCGGCTTTGGGCCGAAGCCCGGGATGGTGTGAAAGTGCCGCTCTCGGTGGTTTACAAGAAGGGCACCAAGTTGAACGGTAAGAATCCGCTTTGGCTCTATGCCTACGGCTCCTATGGCTTTGGCATGAGCGCGACGTTCTCCAGCAACAACCTTAGTTTGCTGGATCGCGGCGTGATCTTCGCCATCACCCACATCCGCGGCGGTGATGAAATGGGAGAGGCCTGGCACGACGACGGCATGTTGATGAAGAAGAAGAACACCTTCACGGATTTCATCGATAGCGCCGAATGGCTTCAAGCAAATAAATGGACGAGCAAGGACCGCCTTGTCATCGAGGGCGGCAGCGCGGGCGGCCTGCTCATGGGCGCCGTCACCAACATGAGGCCCGATCTCTTCAAGGCCGTCCACGCCGCGGTGCCATTCGTGGATGTCATGAACACCATGCTGGATAAAACGCTGCCGCTCACCGTGGGCGAGTACCTGGAATGGGGCAATCCCAACGATAAGCCCGCCTACGACTACATGAAGTCCTACAGCCCTTACGACAACATCGAGAAGAAGAATTACCCCGCGATTCTGGTCACCACCAGTTTCAACGACAGCCAAGTGATGTATTGGGAACCCGCCAAATACGTCGCCAAGCTGCGGTCCGCGAAGACCGATGAGAACCCACTGTTGCTGAAATGCAAGATGGATCCCGCGGGCCACGGCGGGGCCTCCGGCCGCTACGACGCACTCAAGGACAAGGCCTTTGAGATGGCATGGATGCTGGGGCAGGTGGGGATCAAGAAATAGGTATGAGGGACGAGGTCTGAGGTACGAGGTATGGAAAATGTACAAAATATTGTACATTTTATGAGGGCATCGTGCCCAATGTGGATCCTCCCATGACGACCCTCACGATCAGCCAGGCTCGACAGATGTTTTTGGGTCTTCCCGAGCAGGTTCAGGACGAGCCCGTTCTGGTGACCCGCCATGGGCGTCCAGTTATGGCGATGCTATCGGCAGAGCAGTTCGAGGGGTTGATGGAAACTCTGGAGATCCTTGCGGACCAGACCTTTGCCAAGCGTCTCCAGAAGAGCATCCACCAGGCGGATAAGGGGAAAACCCTGAGCCTTGAAGAAGCCGCGACTAGGCTTGGGTTTTGAGCTTCAAAGTCAGGTTCACCGAGGAAGCCTTGGCGATGCTGGAGGCGATCAAAGACCTCCGGGTGAGGAAGAAGATCTTTGACCGAGTACGGAAACTCGAAGATGAGCCCGAGCAGCAAGGCAAGCCCCTGGTGGACGACCTGATGGGATACCGAAGCGTCCGGGCGGTTGGGCAGCGGTACCGCGTGGTTTACCGAGTGAAGGCCGACGTGGTGGAAGTGATTGTGATCGGGGCGGGCATCCGCAAAGCTGGGGACAAGAACGACATCTACGAGCGGCTGAAGAAGCTCCTTGGGCGAGGTTAGGCGTGAGGTACGAGGTATGAGGTATGAGG
>JANXXC010000055.1 GCA_025350765.1 Holophagaceae bacterium
CACCGCCGCCAACGCCGTGGGGAACACCACCGCCCAGGCCACCGTCACGGTCAATACCGGTGCTTTCATCACCCCGGATAATCCCGGCGCGGCGGATTTCCAGTTCGTCATGCACTCCGGCCAAAACGTCCATCCGATTTCAAAATGGATCTACGGATTCAATGGCGGTGACTGGTCGCAAATGCCCAATGGCACGACCCTGGGGCGCCTCGGCGGCAATCGCTGGACCGCCTACAACTGGGAAACGAATGCCAGCAACGCCGGGTCGGACTACGGTCCCTATCACAGCGATAACTACCTCAGCTCAAGTACGATTCCGGGCGAGGCCGTAAGGCCTTCGGTGGCCAACGCCCAGGCAGCCAACGCGGCCATCATCGTCACCGTGCCCATTCAGGGTTGGGTGTCGGCGGATGAAGCCGGCAACGTTGACCCCACCTCGCCGCTGAACTCCCGATTCTTCCCAAACCTCGCCAAGAAACCCACGGCGCTCACCACTACGCCGGACCTGACGGATGCCAGGGTCTACCAGGACGAATTCGTGCATTGGCTGGACAATCGATTCCCCACCGCCAAGACCGATGTGAACAAGCCCATTTTCTACATGCTCGACAATGAACCGGACCTCTGGAACAGCACGCACCTGGAAGTCCAGCGCGCGGCCCTGCGCTACGACCAGTTCCTGCCTCTGAGCATCGCGTCGGCGGGGGCCATCAAGGATCAGATTCCCCAGGCCCAGACCTTCGGGCCCGTGAGCTACGGATGGAATGGATTCGTGAATCTGCAGAACGCTCCCGACGCCGGAACCCATGGTGATTTCCTGGACTACTACCTGTCCCAGATGAAGTCCGCCAGCCTGACCCAAGGGCGGCGGTTGCTGGACGTATTAGATCTGCATTGGTACTCCGAAGCCCAAGGCGGCGGCGTGCGGGTGGTCAACCAGGACAACTCCGCCGCGGTAGCCGCGGCACGCGTCCAGGCCCCGCGTTCGCTCTGGGACACGACCTACACCGAGACCAGTTGGATCACGCAGTACTCCACTCTTGGCCCCATCCAGCTCATCCCGCGCATGATGACCAAAATCACCGCGCAATATCCGGGCACCAAGCTGGCCTTCAGCGAATACAACCACGGCGGCGAAGATCACATTTCCGGCGCCATCGCGGAAGTCGACTCCCTGGGCATCTTCGGCCGGGAAAATGTCTTCGCCGCCAACGTCTGGCCCCTTCAAAGCGTTGAGACGTTCATGTTCGGCGCCTTCCGAATTTTCAGGAATTACGACGGCGCCGGCGCGGCCTTCGGCGACACCAGTTTTTCGGCTTCCGCCTCGGACGTGGCCAAGGCCTCGGCTTACTCAAGCCTGGATGCGGGCCATCCCAACCGGGTGGTGAGCGTCCTGGTCAACAAGGACACGGCGAGCCACACCGCGGGTCTGGCCATCACCCACACCCAGCGTTTCTCCACCGCGCAGATCTACCAGATAACGGCCGCTTCGCCCGTGCAAGGCAACTCCGTGGTCCCCAATCACCTCGCCAACATTCCCATCACCCTGGTCAACGCTTTCACCATGACCCTGCCCGCCCAGAGCATCACCGTGGTGGTCTGGAACTGAGAAACACCGAAGCCTCGGATTGGCGTTACAGTGGTGCACCGTTTCCGGGAGGTGCCCTTGTACGGTTCCAGACAGAGTTCGATGAGTATTTTGGCGCGTCGCCTTGTGGTTCCCGGAATCCTGCTGGCCTGCGCGACCCCCGCCCTGCCCACCTGTGGCGGCGGCGGGGGCGGTGGCCGGGGGGGCGCCCAGCCGGGCATCGGGGGCCCCCAGCAGGCCGAGGTCTACGTGGTGCCATGGAAGCTCTACGCCCCTGGCCAAACGCCACCTGCCAATGGCGGATTCATCCTTCAATGGTTCCCATCCTCGGCGGATGAATCCCGCAAATCCAGGCTCCAAGTTTCCCGGGTGCTGAGCCTTTACGCCGGCAAATGCGTGGCCATGGCCATCATCACGCCGGACAACAAACCGCTGGTAGATAAGTACGCGCCCGACGGCAAATTGTCCCTGGCGGTGCTCACGGATTCCGCCGGGGTAGAAATCGCGCGAGTGGCCGCGACTCCCAAGGGCCTGGATGCCTATGACGTGGAGAAGATGGTCTCCAAGAATCTCGACGCCAAGGAAGACGCCCTGAAGGCCCAAATCAAAGAGGCCAAGGCCAAGGCCGAAGCCGGTGACAAGGACGCCGCCATCGCCATCTACAAGCAGGTGCTGGAACAGAAATGCCTTTTCCCCTCCAAGGCCAAGGACGCCGCCAAAGGGCTCCAGAAACTCGGCGTGACGGTGGAAATATCAGCCTTGATGGAGGCGCCCGAGCCCATTCTCAAGGGCGCGGTGCCCAAAGAAATTGAGCGGGTGATGACCCGCGGCCTGCGCGCCGAAGAGCGCGGCGAATACCTGGCCGCCCGGAGCCTCTACAAGCAGGCCCACCAGATGGATCCCGGCGATCCCGTGCCCATGCGTTTTTTGGGTGAGCTGTATCGCCATCACACCGGCGAATGGGATCTCTCCAAAGAGACCTTCCGTGCCTTGCTGGATATGAATGCGGATCCCCTGTCTCGGGCCGTGGCCCTGCACGGCCTTGGCAAGATGACCGTCCACGCTGGCCAATACGAGGAAGGCCTATCGATGTTCCAACAGAGCATCGACGCCTACCCGCTGGCACTCACCTACCGCAACATGGCGGTCTTCTGGAACGAGTGGGACCACGTCAAGGCTGAAGGGTTCATGCGAAAAGCGCTGGAGCTGGATCCCAAGGATCCTTACAACCTCGTCTTCGCCGCGGCCTACCTCGCCGAAGCCGGAAAGAAAGACGAGGCTCGGAAGATCGCCAAGGCCAACGAGCCGCTATTGAGCGCCAGCTACAACCTGGCGGCGGTGTATTCCCTGTTAGGCGAGAAGGACAAGGCCCTGGCCATGCTGCATCGGCACTTCTACCGCTACGAACGCTTCACCGCCGTGCGGGAAAAGGAAATGGCCGAAGCGAGGGCGGACGTGGTCTTCGCCTCTTTGAAAGCCGACCCGCGTTTCATCGCCTTGACTAAGAGCTTGTCCGTAAATTATTCGGAGCCGCGACGGAGGTCAGCCGCGATGCAGCGCAAGGAAGCGGCCGCAGACGCATATAGTTTATACGCGCAAGGCCGGTGACGCCGCGTTGCGCGCGGCTGGCCCCGTCCCTTCGGGC
>JANXXC010000152.1 GCA_025350765.1 Holophagaceae bacterium
CCCACCAGCCCTGTGGCCCCGGCGACGACGACGTGGCGCATGGCGGTTCCGCTATTTTTCGAATTCCTTTTTTCGAGTGTCCACCACACGTTCGGCTTCTTTGCCCACCAGTTCCTGAAGGTGATGGAAGGCCCAGTTGAAGGTGCCGACGCCCATGGTGAGGGAGCGCAATTCCACGATCACGTCATTCATTTCAGCTTGGGGCATATAAGCGCTCACCACGTCCCAGCCATTCCATCCGTCGCGGCCATTGAATCCGAGAATCTGCCCGGCGCGGCGCGTGGTGACTAAACGCTGAGCCTTGGCGGTGAATTCGTTGGGCACGGCGATATGCAGTTCAAGAATGGGTTCCAAAAGCACCGGATCGCACTTGGGAACGCCCTCGGCCAGGGCCACGCGGGCCGCTTGCTGGAAGGCTGCGTCGGAGCTATCGACGTTGTGATAACTGCCATCGTAGAGGTTCACGGCGAAGTCCACCATGTTGAAACCCAGGGGCCCGCGCTTCATGAATTCGAGAGAGCCCTTTTCCACCGAACTGTAGTACTGCCTGGGCACGGAACCGCCCACGACCGTTTCCGTGAACTCGAACCCTGAGCCCCGGGGCAGGGGCTTGATGTCAATGTGCACATCGCCAAAGGCGCCGTGGCCGCCGGATTGATGCTTGAATCGCCCGTGCTGCTTAACGGCTTTGCGGATGGTTTCCTTGTAGGGCACCATCGGGACTTCGGAGCTCACGTCCACGTTGAAACGGCCTTTGAGTTTGGAGAGCGCGACCTTTAAGTGGATCTCGCCCTGGCCCCAGAGCAGTTGTTCTTTGGTTTCTGCATTCTGCTCTAGGGTGAGCGATGCGTCTTCCTCGCTGAGCTTGTGCAGAGCGCCGCTCAGCTTCACTTCGTCGCCGGATTTCGTGGTCTTGATGGAAATGCAGGTGAGGGGCTGCAACGCTTCGGGCCAGGGCAATTCCACGGCCCCGGTGGGGGCGAGGCCGATGCCCGTGTGGGCTTTCTCGAGCTTGCCCAAGGCGATAATCTCGCCCTCGATGGCCTTTGGAACCTTGGCGTTGGTGGCGCCCTGGGTTCTGTACATTCCGCTCACGGCCATGCCGTTGAGCGCCATGCCATCGGAGAGATCCCCGCGCCAGGCGCGCACGAAGCTGAGCTTGCCCACGTGCTGGGCGTGCACGGTCTTGAAGACCTGGGCCAGGGGGCCTTTTTTGGGGATGTTCAGGCGATCCGCGGTGACCGAAGGCTCCGGCGCTTCGTGGCGCAAGGCTTTGAGCAATCGCTTGATACCCAAATCTTGCTCCGCGCTGCCAAAGAAAACCGGCACGATGAGATCGCCTTGCAGATCCTTTTTGAGATCCCCGTAGATCTCGTCCAGGGGCGGCACGGCGTCTTCCAGCAGCTCTTCCATCAAGTGATCGTCATGGTCGGCCAGGGCCTCTAAAAGATGCAGCCGTTGTTCATGTTCTTCGGGCAGCAGGCTTTCAGGGAGCTTCATCAAATCCGAGTCCTTGCCGGGCGCGAACTTGTAGGCCCGCTCACTCACCAGATCCACGTAGCCGGTGATGACGTCGCCTTCGCGGATGGGGATCTCGCGCAGCACCAGGGGCCGCTCACTCACGGCCTGCAAGGCTTCCAGCACCTCGGCCATCTTCACGAGATGGGTGTCCACTTTGTTGATAAAGACGATGTGTGGGATGGAATGGTCATCGAGAAATTTGAGGATCGTCGCGACGGTCAGCGCGCGATAGGGGTCCGGTTCGCAGACCACCACCGCCACGTCCGCCACCATCAAGGCGTGAAGCGTGTCCTGGGTGAATTCCACGGAACCAGGACAATCCAGAAAGGTCCAGCTTTCGCCCAGATAGGTGCAAGAAGCCACGCTGGTCTCCACGCTCATCTGGCGGCCCCGGGCCTCGGGAGAAGGATCTCCCACGGTGTTGCCGTCCTTCACGGCGCCCTTTTTGGGAATCGCCCCGGCGGCGTGCAGCAGACTCTCCATCAATGAAGTTTTGCCCGATAGATAAGGTCCAACGATGGCCGCTACCCGTGGCGCCGACACGCTCTTACCTGTCATCTGGAACTCCTTGGTGGCTTTGGATGGCACAAGTTTCCCCCAAGGAGGGTGGAAGGCAATCATTTTCGATTTCAGGCCCAACGCGAGGACGATGCTGCATGGGAACTGTTTCGGAATGATCCGAAACACACTGCATCTTTCCGTGACGGCACATAAGCCTACAGCTTTGAACCTACTGGTCAGCCCGGATCCGATGAACCCGTTGGATGCCGCCCTTAAGCCTGTGTCGGTTTTCCCCCACAGTTTTCGGGCAAACCCGAAATACGGGATGGAGGGTGGAACTCGAATCAATGGGTCCGAGGTGGAGAGTAGGGCCTTTGGCATCGCAGGAGGCACAGGGTGGCTGGTAGGTAGGCATTGCCTAGTATGGGTATGATGGGACAACGTGGAGGGCCGAGTGAGGATCGCAAAAATTGTCTCCTCCCTGGTATGGGTTTCAACCGTCGGTTTGGCTCCACAACTTGTTGCCCAGACAGGATTGGTCCATAACTCCCACAACCAGGTCAGCTTCACCAACATTCAGTTGGGCTCCGTGGTTCCTAATATCGCCGCTGGAACCATGACCATCGATGCAGCCAGCGCGCGTGCCACGACGGGTGGCGTGTTTACATCCACCCAAGGCAACGTCCCCTCGGTGGGGACCTTCGTGTTCAATATGCAGGGCCAGAATTTTACGAACCCTGCATTTCCGGGGGTTGCAGGGCGCTGGTTCGCCGATTATTGGATGTACTTCGGGAATGCGAACGTCACCACTGTCTGGGCGGTGGCCCGGGATCCAGGCTATGCGGGCGGAGTGGTAGCCACGCCGGTCAATTACACGGCCAACATCACCCTAAACCGGGTGGGTGGCGGCGCGACCATGGTTTACGCCTTGGGCCCTATCCTGCCTTACTACGCAGCCTGGAGGTTTGATGGCCCGACACCTTCCAATGTCAATCCTGGTATCTCTCCACCTTTCAACCTGATTGGAACCCTGAACGTTGGGGCGAACCAGTTAGCGGGGGACTACACGGCGACTTTCACGGTGCCCTATAACGACGATCAGGGCGCGAAGACCAGCTCAAACATCACCGTAAACGCCCGGGTGCTCCAACCCTTGGTGGTGGCCATTGTTCAGCCCTTGGAATTCGGAAGCATGGTGCTGACTGCTGCGCCCGCTACCACCGTCCAAGTCTCGAATGCGGGGGTTCGGACTCTAGGAGGTGGACTGACGGCCATCGCGCTACCGGCTCCGGCCCAGGCCCAGCTGACGGTGACGGGTGGTCTCAACCTGAATACCTTCCTGACCTTGCCTGCTTCGACCACTGTGACCAATGGCACCCAGACGCTCACGGTCAACACCTTCGTTTCCGATTGGGTGGGCCTCACGAAAAACCTCGGAGCCACGGGGACCTCACCTTTGAATATTGGGGCCACGCTTCAGATCCCTGTGGGATTCAATGCCCTGGTGGGTTTCGATGGGACCTATGCGGGCACCTTCAATGTCACGGTGGCCTACAACTAGGCGGCCTAACAAACAATCTTCGGCCACATGGGCGAGGACTGTCCCGACGATCCCACCTCTCAACCGAATTACTGAAGGCTTCCAGCTTCCTGGGGAGCCAAATTGGCCAAATAAAGGAATATCTTACCCAACAAAAAAACTCAAAAAATCGATTTTTTAATAATTATGTTTATATTTCACATATAAAAATTTAATGAAAAATTATTATTTAATTTGCAATATTTCCACTTGTTCGTTGTACAAAGGCGATTAGAATTCTAGGTGGGGTACAACTCCAGGAGGCACCCATGCGGTTTCGCTCGACTCTCACCATTCTTGGACTCTCAGTCCTCTCCCTTCCAGCCTTCGGACAAGCCAGTGTCACAAAAACCGTGGACATCGGCGCCCGCATCCTCAAGCCCCTCGTCATCACCGGCGGCGGCAACGGTAATGCAGGCGCTGCGGCCTTTTTCATGGAATTCGGCACCATCGCGCTGAATGATGCCGGGGCCGGCGCCACCTCTTCGGCCACGGTCCGCCTGGATCCCGCTAGTCCCGCCACGCGTTCTGTGACTGCGGGTACGGCATTCCTCGTGGCAGGCACCGGCGGTCCCTTGGTCGCTGCCAATCCCCAGGCCTCGGGATTCCTGGTGACCGGCACCCCGGCCCGTTCGGTCAGCATCAAGATCGGCGCCCTTTCGGCCACGGTGGCCAATGGCGCGCTCCTCATGACCGTGAATAACTTCCAGGCCAAATGGGATGCTGCTCCTGTGTTTGCCATGACGGTGGCTGGCGTCAACCAGAACATCATCGCGGGTGGGACCAGCACCATGCTCATCGGCGCTGATCTGGTCATCCCCGCTGGCGTCGCGGGCACCCCCATCGATGGCGATTACAAGGCCTCCAACGCAGGTGGAACTCAGTTGAGCGTGACGGTCGCCTACAACTAAGACGGCCCATCGTCCGTGACTCGGCCCAGGGGCTAGCTCCTGGGCCGTATTCGCATGAAGGGAGAACCATGTCGCTCCGACAATTTCAAGGAGTGGGCTTTGCTCTGGGGTCCTTGTGCCTCATGGCTGCGGCCTCCGTGCCCTCTAACTCCGTTCCCCCCCAGCCCCGAGCCGCCCTGGCGGAAACCCAAATACCGCCTCCCGATGCAGCGGGCAGCGCGAACATTTCCATTTTCCCTCCGCGTCTAGTCCTGGAGGGCAATAAACGGTCGGGTGAAATCCTCCTCCTTAACACCGGGACTGCGGAGGGAAGGTACCACCTCAGCTTTATGCACTACCGCATGGATGAGAAGGGGTCGCTCTTGGACGCCACCTCTGAGCCTCGGAAACAGGGAGAACTATTCGCCGATGAACTGGTGCGGTTCAGCCCCCGCGAAGTCGTCCTGAAGCCCGGAGAATCGCAATCCATCCGGTTCCGGGTCCGGAAACCCGCGGAATTGATCGAGGACGAATACAGGGCTCACCTACTGGTGAAGGAGGTCTCGGGCTCAACGCAGGAAACCATCGTCTCCCACATCGAAAAAGGAAAGGTCAACCTGCGATTGCGCCCGGATTTCGGGTTCGCGATCCCCATCATCGTCCGTCACGGAAAACTCCCTACCACGACCGGACTTGAAGGTTGGAAGGTGACGCCTACTAAGGAAGGGCTCGAGATAGAGGGCCGCATCACCCGTTCCGGGAAGGCTTCAGTGTTCGGCGATTTGGACGTGTTCGCAGAGAAGGAAGGCAAACTCAGACCGGTTGGAGCGGTCCATGGCGTCGCGGTCTACCCCCCGAACAGCTATCGGCCCATGTCCGTGCGCTTGGAGGGCCCGACGGATGAACTGCTCCAGTCCCGGCTTGTGGTTCGGTACACCCTTCAGGGTGACGAAAAGGGCACCTTCGAGGCTGCGGTGGATCCTGTCAAAAAGGGAGCCCAGTGAATGTTGGAGGCGCGAGCCTATCTCGGCTGGCGTGGCGTCTATGCGCCGCTAGTCTGAGTGCGGTTTCGCTCCTCGCGAATGTGGGGGCCGGGGGTGCTCTGAGTCCTTCCGGCTCGACTTCAGCGGGCGCGGCCGTGGCCTCGCCCGCGACTAAAGCGTCAAAGATCGCCATCTCAGCCAAGGCAAGCGGAGCCGGGGTGTTCCTAGAGGTAGGCGGCCGGTCGGAAACCGAGGTCCTGCTCTGTCAGGTCTACCTGAGATCCGTGCCGCTGGGCGACCCTTTGCCTATCTACCTTTTGGGTCAAAAAGGGTTTCTCATTCCACTCGGGCAGTTGGCCCGCCTGCTGGACCTTCCCGTCGATGTGGATGTCAACCAGAGGATTGTCCGCGGTTTTCTGACGAGCCCTGAGGACACTTTTACTTGGGATTTCCGCACCGGGGAGGTCCGCCGCGGTGGAGTCTTGCTCCCGGTGATAGCGGGCGCCGTCGAGTTGCACCCGGACGACGTGTACGTGACCGCCGAACAACTGGAGGCCTGGTGGCCTCTCAAGGTGCGCGTGGACCCAAAGAGCGCGTCTATAACCGTGATTCCGACGGTCCTCCTTCCGGTCGAGGCGGCCCGGGATCGAGCCTTGCGAGGCCAGGGGATGCGGATCCGAACGGACAAGGGAAAGGATCTCCCTCTGGAAATCCCCGCCTACAGCGCCTTTGACATCGGCGCGGCCGATTTCAATCTGAGCGGGGGCCGAAGCCAGCACGGGGTAGGTCCCGGAACCCAGGGCTCGGCCGCCATCGCGGGCGACATGCTTTGGATGAACGGATACCTACGCATGGACCGGTACGCGGACCGCTGGAGCAAGCTCCACGGGGTGCTAGAGCGCAGAGACCCCGGAGGGGGGCTCCTCGGCCCTCTCAAGGCCCAGCAAGTTGCCATCGGCGATGTCTACGCCCCTGGGGTCGATCTAGTGTCCGGCGGCCTGTTCGGCTACGGAGCCATGATCACCAATCGGGATCCCCGCGGCTCCCTTCGCGATAATCTGCGAACCTTCGATGGCCTTCTTCCCAGCGGATGGCAGATCGAAATTTATGTGAACGGGCAGCTGCGGGGATTCCAGGATTCCGGGGCCACCGGACGTTTCGAGTTCAAGGACGTCGCCTTGAACTACGGAATGAATGAAATCGAGTTGGTCTACTACGGCCCTCAGGGCGAACGGCGGCGTGAGAATTCACGCATCAATACTCAGGATCTTGTGGCTGGTGCGGGTGAGTTCAAGTACCTGGCTGGGGTAAGCCGTCCCGAGAACTACCAGGGCCGCGGCCAGATCGAAGGCATCTACGGGCTCAGCCGTGAGTGGAATCTCATCGCTGGGGCCGCGTTGATGCATATGGGACCCACCGGCTCGGCCATTTCCCTACCCAATGAACCGACTTCCGCCCGGTCCTTCGGGAGTGTGAGCTTGCAGGGACAGTGGAAAGGGGTGGGCCTTCTGTTCAGTGGGGCCTCCGATGATCGAGGTGGCAAGGCGGGCTCAGCCTTTGTTCAAACTCAAGTGAAGGGATGGTCCATCGGACTACGGGAATCCCTGCTGGACAACTTCACCTCTGAAACTTTTCAGTCGCAGATGGGTCCCCTGAAACGCCGGACGAATCTTGACCTGGGTGGCCCCCTCATCCAGGGAAAGCTCATGAATATGGGAGCCAATCTGAACCTTCGCAGGGACCGATTGGAAGGCGGTGGGGACTTAGACACCGCGCGCCTGGGTCTGAGCGCAAGCATCGTCGGATGGTACTTCACCAACACCCTCAGCTCCTTCAAGGACAGCCGGCAGACCGAGGCCATTCCTATCATGGGTTCCCTGGCCTTCACCCGGCCCATTGGCAAATGGGTGATGAGGGGGGATGCCTCCTACACTCTTGGGAAGATCCGGGAGCTCGATTCCCTTTCGCTGGGTCTGGATTCGGGCCAGCTCCACGGAGTTCGGTTTAGCTCCGGAGTAACCCGGGCGGTGCGGACCGGGGAGACGGGCGGCTTCACCTCGGTGCAACGGGTCGAGGGTAAGTTCAGTTTTGGTGCCACGGCCTCCTATAGTCGCTCTTCGGGGGTCAGCATCAGCGCCACCTTCCATATTGGGTTCTCCCGGAATCCCTTGACCCATGCCTGGCTGCCGCAGGCCAGTTCCGCGACCTCGCAATCCCTGGTGGCGACCCGCGCCTACCTGGACACGCATGGTGAAAAGCCAGGCGCTCCCGGAACTAAGGGTCTGGCAGGAACCGTGTTCCGGGCCAACGCGGGCGTCAACGAATCCATCGCGGATCTCCAGGGGCGGGGCGTGATCCCGGGAATTGGGGCCTGGAACGAAGTTCGGATCAGCGCCGCGCCGCCCGAATCCGATGACAATCGCATCATCCGAATTTCCAACGAGGTGCGCCGTATTTATACCCGCCCAGGCAAGTCCATGATCGTGGACTATCGCGCCCAGTTGATGGCTGAAATCACGGGCACCGTCTTCATAAAGGAGCTTGGCCCGGCTCTGGGCCGTGGAGGCCTTCATGTGGAGCTGGTGGATGCTTCGGGGCAGGTCCTCCAGACCACTCGCACGGCCTTCGACGGGTTCTTTGAATTCAAGGATGTGCCTTCGGGGGCCCGGTACATCCTTCGATTGACAGGGGCGGATGTCAGGGCTCTGAGCCTGTCCAGATTCCTGGCCGAGAAAGCCCCGGACTCCGCGCGTTCAGAAGATCGATCCAGCCTGGAACGCGAAGTGATTGTCCCGGCCGAAGGCGGCTTCCTCGATGGCCGGGATTTGGTGGGGGTGTTGCCGAAGGCCGCAGCGCCGACCCTCCGTGCTGGCGATCCTTCCGTGGAAGGCCCTGTCATCGCCGTTCGGTAAGCAATTCCACCCAAGGTTGGCGGATCGGATTTCTCGCGGCGTGATTCAATCGTCAGCGATTCCAGTAGTGGAATCCTGGGGGATCACCATGAGGAAACAACACCGGCTAGGGAAGGGTGGATGGGTTCGAGGATTCGCCACGGTGCTGATCTTTATGGCAGGCTTCAGGGCGCCAGCCCAGGACACGAAGTCCAAGCCGATCGCTTCGGCCCCCACCACCGTCATCATCCTGCGCCACGCGGAACGGCTTTCGGACGACAAGGACACGCCCCTGTCGGAGGCGGGCCTTGTCCGCGCGAAAGCCTTGGTGCCACTGCTTTCGGCGATGAAGCCCGACGTGGTCATCATTTCTGAGTTGCAGCGGACGCGGCAGACCGTGGCGCCCTATCTAGAAAACACGAGGCTGGTCCCTCTCGTCCGCAGCAACGAGAAATGCGCGGAATTGGCGGCGGAAATCCTGAAAAACTGGCGGGGCAAAACCGTGCTGGTGGCCTGGCATCGTGGACCCAATATTGATCTGGCTAAATCGCTGGGGGCCAAAGATCCTTTTCCACAGTGGGGGCCCAACACCTACGACCGATATTGGATCATCACCGTGAAGGCGGATGGCGCCGTCAGACTAGAGGAGAAGGTGCTACCGCCGGTGATTTCGATGACCTCCAGATGAATCCATCCAATAAATAGTGAGTGGCCTGGGGTAGGGCAAGGAGTGGCACCAGCAGGGCCTGGGCGACGAGACCCAGGGTCCATCCCGGGCCGAACAAGCCTGAGTGGTCGTGCCAGATCCCCAGGTCCCATAACCATTCTTCTCCGAAGGCCACGGCCACCAACAGGACCGCGAACACCAAGGGGCCCGCCTTAAGCAATGACCCCGCGGTTCCCTTTTTCGCGGGCTCCGCCTGGCTGCGTTGCCACACCAGTACCATGTAAGGAAGGCCGTGGGGCAGCACGTTCAGCAGGGTGAAGGCCCAGTCGCTGTTGAAGGTGACGATGCCGAGATGCCAGGTGAGGGCGGTGCTGAGGACAAGGAGGGATTTCCCGACGGGGAAGAAGGCTTCTGATCTCCAGCGCAGCATTTGGCGAAGGAAGAAAACCGCCAGCAGTGCGAGATAAATGGGCCCCGTGGCGGTAGCGAAGGAGGCTGCCACAGGTGCTACCAGCGTCAGGCGCCCCGCGAAATCGCCGTCCACGAACCACGAAAAAGCCCGGGGCAAATGACCGTGCCACCAGAGCAGGGGCCATAGTGTGGCGGCATAGATGGCGGCGAGATCCAGATGGCGATCGAAGCGGCAAAGGGTCTCTTCCTTCCGCTGGTATAGAGCTACCCATCCCGCCTGCTGGCGCACGAAATGGAAGACCGCCAGGTAGGCCAGCACACGCCAGAAGAGCAGGCCTGAATGGTTGTGCAGCATCACGCCGGCCAGCCATGCCGCCAAAGGGATCAGCGCGTAGCGCAGCGGATGGGCTTTGAATTCCACTGGGTCGAGGTAGGTGCGCAGCCAGGTGGCATGGACGTGGGCCACGTCCATGCCGACCACCACCAACAGCCAAGCCCATAGGGGAAGGGCGCCTTGCAGAAGCCCCGCTTTCCATCCTAGGAAAGTGAGGGCAATCGCCAGCAGCGTTGAGCCGCCGAAAGCCGCCAGATCCAGGTTCCGGGAAAATAGCCAGGGCTGGGGTCGGAGAAGTGGCTGGCTCATGATTCACCGCCAGCTGGGCGACACGATTCCCATGTCGTTAAGGATTTCCTCGGCGGCCCGCAGGCCATGGTCCTGGGCTTCTTCGAACAGGGCGATGCCGCTCAGGTCCGTGTGGGCAAAATGGATGCCTTGGTGGGGCTCCTTGGCCCGGCGCAGGGCTTCGCTGAAAAGGAAATTGGGCCGGGGCTGGATCATGGCGTGGCCCCAACGCATGATGTCCAGCCGCGCGATGTGGCGGTCGAGATCAGGGTGCGCCTTGCGAAGGTCTTCCATCACGAAATTAGCGCAGGTCTGCCAATCCATGTTCTGCAGCCGCTGGCGCTCCGCCCGGTCATCCAGCCCCGTGAAGGGGTAGTAGTAGGTCAGCACCGTGGGGCCGTGATCGCGGTAGGACTGATGCGTGGCTACGACGTAGCCCAGCCCCGCGCTATCCCGCAGCACGTTGTCCCAGGCCAGGGCCATCCCCTCTTCCTTGGGCCTTTCCCGGAGCGAGATGTTAGCCACCAGCCAAGGGGCAACGTGAAAGGCGCTGACGCCTTCGGGGCGCTCGGTCCAAAGGGTGGGGATCAGGTGCTGGGCGAGGTGCTGGGGCCCCGCGAAAATCACGTGCTTGGCCTTCCAGCCCACCGCTGTTCCGGTCTTGGAATCGAAGGCGCTCACGTGGATGGCGTCGGGGGAAACGCGAATCACTTGAGTCACCGCGAAGCCGGTGTGGATGCGGTCGCTGCAAGCCTTGGCGAGGTGGTTCACGATGGCCCCATTGCCTTCGGGCCAGGCGATTATGGGTCGACTTTCTTCGCCAGGATTGAGTTTGCGGGCGGCGAAATAGAAGATGCCGGCCCAGGCCGAGGTGCTTTCCAGCCGCGTTCCGTAATCATCGCGGCAGGCATAATCCAAGAGCCAAAGCAGCCTTTCGGAAGTGAGGCCCCGCTTGTCGAGCCATTGCTTGAAACTCTGACGGTCCAGGGCCTGGGGCTCGGGCGCGTCGCTGCATTTCGACCGGGGGATGGTGAAGGCTCGGCGGCCTTCTCGGTCCCGCCAGGCCACCCAGACATCCACTTCCGCAAAGAAGAGATGGTACTGCCGCTCGTCGTCGGCGGTGGACCCGGCGCGGAGGTAGAGGCCCTCCCACCACTGACCCGACGCAAAGATGCGCTCCTCGGGAGCCCGCACCAGGGCTTCTTCCGCGAAGACGGGGTCACCTTGCTCGGTGAAGGATTCCACGGCACCCATTTCCTTCAGCAACTTCACCAGAGCGCGATTTTCCCGGTTAGGAGCGGGCACATAGTGGGCGCCCCAAGGAAAGGCGCTGATGCCGTTGCGGCCGGACTTGGAGGTGCCGCCCACCTGCGGTTCCAGCTCCAGCAATAGGTAGTTTTTGAAACCCTGCCCTTCGAAGCGCCACGCGGCACTGAGCCCCGCCGCGCCGCCGCCCACGATGACGACCTCCACCTCGTCGAACCTAGTTGGCTGGGGCAACTGGAGGTCGCGAATCTTGTGGCCCAGTTCCAGCGAAGGTCCAGCGATTTCGCCTCCGAAGCGCTTGCGCCTGCGGAAGCGGTCACAGCCAAGGCCCAGCGCCGCGGTCCCAGCGATGAAATTCCTGCGCCGCATCAGAGCGCCTCAGCCGGGAGCTGACCAAGCGGCGGGCTCTGCCCGGCCGCGAGGTGGGGGGTCTCGGGGGGGACGTAGCGAGCACAGCGAGCAGGCGGTCCCCCCCGGATCCAGGTCAGTGTTAAGACCATCGCTTCCACTCGGCCGCGTAGAGATGCACCAGCACTTGATTGTCCAGGCGATTGATGTCCGTCGGCAGGCGATCCATGTCATGGGGAAAGGCGAACATGGCCGCCATGGTGCCATCGGTGAGGTAGCGGAGATCCGTCAACGTCGTCGCAGGGGTATCTAAGGGTGCCGGGGAGGCCAACACGAAGCCCCATACACCGAAAGACGGGACCGACAAATGGTAGGGCCGGGTTTGGAAGCCCGCCGCTTCCACCGTGGCATTGATGCACCAGAAAGATTTTCGCGCCATCAGTGGTGAGGTGCTTTGAATGGCCACGATGCCATCGGGGGCGAGGGCCCTGCGCAGCAGCTTGTAGAAGCGTGTGGTGTACAGCTTGCCGACGCTGTAGGTGTGCGGGTCCGGAAAATCGATGAGGGCCAGGTCGTAATGTTCGGCAAGGTGTTGCTCGTTCAGCCACACCATCGCGTCCTGGTTGATCACTTCCACCCGGTGATCCAGGAGAGAGCCCTTGTTTAGATCGCGCAACAGGGGCATCCTCGCCGCCAGCGTGGTCATGGCGGGGTCTAGATCCACCAGGGTCACCTTCTCCACACCGGGGTGCCGAAGGATTTCCCGCACCGCCAAACCATCGCCTCCACCGCAAACCAGGATGCGTTTGGCGCCGGGCTTTAGGGCGAAGGCGGGATGCACCAGGGCTTCGTGGTAGCGGTACTCATCGGCGCTGGAGAATTGAAGGCCGCCATTCAAAAAGAGCTGAAAACTGCCGCGGCCGTGAGTGATGACGATGCGCTGATACGGGGTGTCCTTGGCGTAGACGATCTCGTCGGCGTAGATTTCCTCTTCCACCATCAAGGTGAATCGCTGCGCGAAGACAAGGCCAGTGCCGAGGAGCAGGATGACTGCGGCGCAGCGGATGCGGAGCATCTTGCGATTGCCGAGCAGCGGCTTCAGCAGGTGGGTGGACCAGAAACCCACCAACGCGTTCAGCAGGCCGAAAATCAAACAGGTCCGAACCAGCCCGAGTTTGGGCATGAACAACACGGGAAACAGGATGCTGGCTGCCAGGGCGCCGATGTAATCCAGAGTAAGCACCTGCGCGATGAGATCCTTGAAGGCTACTTGAGGCTTTAGGATTCTCATCAGCAGGGGAATCTCGAGGCCCACCAGGGTTCCGATGGCTGCGACCAATCCGTAGAGCAGGGGCCGGAAGGCATGGGTGTGGGCAAAGGCCTGGAACAAGATGGGTGCGGAGAACCCACCCACCAGGGCCACGGCCAATTCCAGATCCACGAAGCGCT
>JANXXC010000154.1 GCA_025350765.1 Holophagaceae bacterium
GAACCACGGCGTGGCCTTCCGGCGGTTTTTTTCAACGGGTGATGAAACTTCCGCTTGCCCTCATTTCACGAGGAAGGCATTCTGCTGGTTCCTTGATGCCTAAGTCGTCGTCAGAAACTTACCTTGGTCTAAGCAAGAGAGAGAACGATCCTACGGGGCCGTAACGGAATCTCTCAAAGGTGTAGGGATATTCCTTAACGGTCCCTAAACCCTACCCACTGGCGGCCCGTAGGCCCCGAGAGCCTTCCAGGGCGCAGGTCTTTACGACAGTTGTTTGAAGCTTTCCGATTTTGCCGATTCAGGAGTGATGATGCCCCGATCCACAGCCATTCCCGCCCTTTTCATCGCCTTCGGCCTCGTCGCGCAGGACAACGGCCCGGCACCCCAGCGCATCTCTCTGCAATCCGCCGTCCAGACCGCTCTGAAGAGCAACCTTCAGGTGGGCATCGCCGAACAGGTGCGGGATGCCTCCAAGGCCAGCGTGCTGGTCAACCAGGGGGCCTTTGATTGGTCCCTTCAGAGTGGCCTGAGCTTCAGCCACACCAAGAGCGCCAGCATCCGAACCCAGAATCTCGGCGGCGCCGTCAGCACCACGGAATCTGAGTTCGCCACCACCTCCCGCAACATCAACGCCACGGTGACCAAGCCTTTTGAGTGGGGTGGAAACTTCTCCTTGGCCTATGGTTCCAACTCACCCTTTTATTCCTCTACCAACGTCTCCGGCAAGAGCACGGTGGTCGCCGCGAACGGCCAAGTCACGGGACCCACGGCCTTCGGACCCTTCAACGCCAATCCTTTCCCCTACAACAGCAGTTTGTCGGCGACCTATACCCAGAGCCTGTTGCGGAACGCGGGCCGGGACGCCGCCAGCGTGAACCTCATCGTCGCCAAGAAGGGATCTCTCCAGGCGGATTACATTTTCCAGGAATCCATCATCAATCTGGTGGCGGACACGGAATCCAAGTATTGGGATCTGGTCTACGCCAAGCGCAACCTCGAAAACAAGCGGCAGTCCCTGTCCCTGTCCCAGAAGCAGCTCAACGAAAACCAGATCCGCGTGAAGGTGGGAACCCTGGCTCCCATCGAAGTCACCAGCGCCGACGCCTCCGTGGCCCAGCGGGAACAGGACATCATCGCCGCCGAAGCGCAGCTGGAAAACGCGAAGGATGCCCTAGCCCGGGCGCTCTACCCCGACAGCACCCACCCCACCAACCTGGATCCCGAAGACGCGCCGAGCATCGAGCCCTTCCGCTTTGACGTGAGCACGGCGGAAAAGACGGCCCTCGAAAAGCGACTGGAGCTGAAGGTCTCCAAGCTGGATCTCGAGTCCAAGCAGGCCCTGGAAGCCGCCGCCAACAACAAGCTCAAGCCCCAGCTCGACCTGAACGTGGGTTACCTGGGCGCCTCCAACACCCGCGACTCCTTCAGCAGCGTGAACACCGACCTGACGGGTTTCAAATACCCCGGTTACAACGTTGGGCTCACCTTCTCCATCCCCTTCGCGAACCACGCGGCCAAGGGCGGTATGTCCCAGGCTCGGGCCAACCGTCGCCAGAGTGAACTCAGTCTGCGGGACCAGGAGCTGGGCATCACGCTGCAAGTGCGCCAGTCCTACCGGAACCTCGAAGCCGCGGGAAAGGGCGTGGCCGCGGCGGAAAAGACCCGCATCTTCCGCGAGAAGAACCTCGATGCCGAAAAGAAGAAATTCGATAATGGCATGAGCACCAACTACTTCGTGCTGCAGCGCGCCGACGAGCTGGACACCGCCAAGGCCAGCGAGCTGCAAGCCCGCATCACCTACGCCAAGGCCGTGACCTCCCTGGAGCAATCCCTGGGAACGCTGCTGGAAGCGCGGAAACTGGAAGTGAAGTGATTGCGTAGAAAATACATAAAAAATCCAGCGATTCCAACGGTTTCCACGATAAAAAATAATGCGGGTCCCCCTCACAGGAATCGCTGAAAATCGCTGGATGAATTTCTTTACGCCATCCAGAAAAACACGATGGTCAGGCGCTTGTCGCGGTGCTCGATGCCGCAGTAGGACGTGGCCGAGTGGACCATGTCGCCGCGGTAGACGATCAGGCGATTGAAAACGTTGTCGATGCGCAGGTCCTCGGACCAGGCCTCCAGCGGCATCTTGTTGACCCCCAGAGCCTCGGGGACATTGGCGTGGGGCGGCGGCACGAAATTCCCGCTGAGGGCGCCGTTGGGCATCCGCAGGCGGTAGAACGAAGTCCCCGCCCTGGCAGGCGCCTTGGGGCTGAGATAAATCACGCCGGCATAGCGACAGAGTTTCCGTGAGTCCGTGTGGGGCCGCGGCCCCGATTCCTTCTCCCCCACCAACTGGATCCAGTTGTGGTTCAGCATCGCGCCTTCGGGCGTGCGCTCCTGCCAAAGTTTTTTCGCGCCGGTCTTCGCCTTCACCCAGGCGTCCACCGAGGCCAATTCATCGTCCCCTAGCCCGCCCTCGCAGCGCATCCCCGGCCAGAATTCCTGGCGGTGCGGAAAGCCCAAGGTCCAGTCTTCCCGTGCGAAACAACGCTCGGAAACCTCTTTCGCGTTGGGCAGGAAATCATCCTGGATCCAGTAATCGCGGCCTTCTTCAGGCTTGCGGTAAGGCAGCGTGGGGATGCGCCTCTTTATCGGTGGACCGAGCGTCATGAAATGCTCCTGGTCCTTGAACATATCAAAAGAAAAGCCCCTCGCGGGGCTCTTGCTGGATTGAAGAAAAAAATTGGCCACAAAGAACGCAGAGATCACAAAGAACTACTTTGGGTGCATTGTGTCCTTTGCGGCTGATTCAGTTTTTTCGGCTTCACGGGTTCGCTGTTCTCTGCGACCCCGCGCCTCCGCGGACTCTTTTTTTATCGATAAGCCGGTATTCCCGTGACCTCTTGCCCGATCACCAGGATGTGCATGTCATGGGTGCCTTCGTAGGTGTAGACGCTTTCGAGGTTCGCCATGTGGCGCATGATCGGGTACTCGTCCAGGATGCCGTTGGCGCCGAGTATGGTGCGGGCCTTGCGGCAGATTTCCAGCGAGACGTTCACGTTGTTCATCTTGGCCATGCTCACTTGAGCGGGCGTGTAGGTTTTCGCGTCCTTCATACGGCCCACTTGCAAGGCCAGGAACTGGCCCTTGGTCAGCTCCGTCACCATCCAGGCGAGCTTTTCCTGCTGGAGTTGGAAGCTGGCGATGGGCTTGTCGAATTGGATCCGGTGCTGCGCGTAATCCAGCGCGCACTGGTAGCACGCATCCGCCGCACCCAGCGCGCCCCAGGCAATGCCGTAGCGGGCCTGGGTAAGGCAACCCAGGGGTCCCTTCAAGCCTTTGACGTTCGGGAGCAATGACTTTTCCTCGTCCACGATGACGTCTTCCAGCACCAATTCTGAAGTGGTCGAAGCGCGCAGGCTCCACTTGCCCTTCATCTCCGGCGCGCTAAAACCTGGCGTGCCTTTTTCAACCAGGAAGCCGCGGATGCCGTCTTCGGTTTGCGCCCAGACGATGGCCACATCGGCCACGGTGCCATTGGTGATCCACATCTTGGTGCCGTTGATACGCCACTTGCCGCCCGCTTCCTTCACGGCCTTGGTGAGCATGCCGCCGGGATTGGAGCCAAAGTCGGGCTCGGTCAAGCCAAAGCAGCCGATCTTTTCGCCCTTGGCCATCTTGGGCAGCCAGTAATTTTTTTGATCTTCGCTGCCGTAGGCGTAAATGGGCCACATCACGAGCGAACCCTGCACCGACGCGAAAGAGCGGAGGCCCGAATCGCCGCGCTCCAGTTCGTACATCAGCAGTCCGTAGGCGACGCTGGAAAGGCCCGCACAACCGTATTTCTCCGGCAACGAAGGACCATAGAAACCGAGCTCGCCCATCTTGGGAATGAGGTGGCTCGGGAAAGTCTGGTCCTGGGCGTGCTTCTCGATGATGGGGAGCACTTCACCGTTCACGAACTCGCGGGCCGCTTCGCGGACCATGCGTTCTTCGTCCGTCAGCAGGGCCTGGAAACCCATGTAGTCGGTCATGTGGGTAAAGGTGGCGTAAGCGCCGGCCATAAAAACTCCTATGCCCTGAAGCCTCGGGCGTTTGTCCGCCACACTTGGGGCGAACGGTTAATGTCAAGGCACTGCAGCAGCGCGCCCTGGGACCGAGCAAGGCTCAGCCCAACCTTCGAGTTTACAGGCAACGAAGAAGATCGCGAAGAGATGATGGGCTATGGGCAATCAGCTATGAGCTATGAGCTATGAGCTATGAGCTATGAGCTATGAGCTATGAGCTATGAGCTATGAGCTATGAGCTAATAGCTGAAGAATCAAGTCCCAAACCAAGGCTGGTGGTTTTTGAATTCTTGGCTCATGGCTCAAAGCTCATAGCCTCGTCGATCAGCCTTCCGCCAACCTCGGCGGAAAGGGCGCGGCGGCGGGGTCGGGTATCAACTCTCGGGATTCCGAGGCGGGTTTTTCGTAACAGTGGCGGCACCTTGGTTCATAGGCTTCGGCGGCGCCCACGAGGACCAGCCCTCCGCTGCGGATGGTGCGCTGACTGCGGCTGGCGACGGCGCCGCAGACCATGCAGATGGCCTGGAGTTTGGAGACGAATTCGGCTTTCGCCAGAAAGATCGGCATGATGCCGAAGGGCTGCGCTGCGAAATCCTGATCGAGGCCCGCGACGATGACGCGCACGCCGCGATCCGCTAATTCTTCCGCCAAAGCGACGGCGCCTTCATCCATGAATTGGGCTTCGTCCAGGGCCACCACTTCCACGCCGGGCTCTAGCAGCTCGCGGATTTCCCTTGAATGGCGGATGGGCGTGGCATCCATTTTTTGATGGCTGTGGCTCGCCACCGCGAACACATCGTAGCGATCATCCATCGAAGGTTTGAAAACCTGGACCTTTTGGCGGGCGATGAGGGCCCGCTTCACGCGGCGGATCAGTTCCTCGGACTTGCCGCTGAACATGGGCCCGCAGATAACCTCGATGGAACCATTGCGCTGGTGGACAAACATCGCGCTATTGGCCCTTTGCCTTGGCGGGCTTGTCCTTAGCGGGCAAATCTTTGGTCGGCTCCGGCGCCGCTGTGGAGCGGGTGGCGTCGGTTCCTTCAGTCGCGGATTTGGGGAACGGGGCAAAGAGTGGATCGGGATATTTGGTGAGGTCCTGCACAGGATTGATGGAATTTTCGAGAGGGCGTCCCAGGGACTTGGCCAGTGGAATGCCTCCATCCACGGGGGAGGCCATGCGAAGGGCCCAGGCCTGGCGGATGCGCGTCACCACGTCGGGCGTTTCCCGCAGATCCGCGGGTTGCAAGCTGGCGAGCCCTTGGTTTAGGGAATTCCGGCCCTTGGGGACGTAGGTAAGGAGGGGCAGCAGAAGCAGGGCGGCGACCCAGGGCCAGAAGACCGTGGAGGGCCCTTCGGGCTCCTCGGACTTGCCCATGGCAGGCGCATCGGTAGTCCAGGGCCGCGAGGGACGGTCCACTTGGTCACGGATGGCTTCCAGCAGGCCGTCCTCAAGCAGATCCGCGATGGTCTTGCAGGTATCCAGCTCCTCGTAACGGCTCACCAGCAGCACGTCCTGCACGCTCTGGGGCTGTTCGAAATACGTGAGCACGGTCTCCTGCTCATGACTCAATCCAGAGCTGCCTTGGGAGTTCCCCCCGCCCTGGCCTTCCAGGATCGTGGAAAGTTCACGGTCAATGTCGAGCTTGAGGGCCTTGCCTTTGGCCGTGCGAGCCAGAGGCACCATGAGATCCGGCAGACGCTTTTGCACCTCCGGCCACTCATCCTGGATACGCGCGGCCTCCATGAGGACGGTATCCACGGGGATGGGCGGGAAATGCTCCCGGTCCAGATCGAGAGGCAGCATCGAATCGAACCGATAGTCGCCCTCCTTCCAGCGGAAGGTCCGGTAGATGATGGACATGGCCTGGTTGAAAAGGGCGTCCTGCAGATCCTGGGCGGTGACTTTACCGCTTTCCAGCAGCAGGGTGCCCATGAGCTTCAGCGTCTGACGCTGCAGCTGCACAATCTGCATGAGTTCTTCGCCGCTCAGGCGGCCCAGGCGCACCAGCATGGTGCCGACGCGGTCTTCCATGCGCACTTGGTTGGAATCGCATCCCACGATCTCGCCCTGATCGAAGAACACCTTCACGAATTCCTGGCCGCGGGAAAGCACCAGCGTGCCGCTCTTGCCCTGGATCTTGATCATGTTGAAGAGGGAGAAAAGATCGAAATCCCTCAGGGAGCCTTCGAGTGCCATGGGGAAAACCTTTCAGCAAACGGGCGATTGCCTAGAAGACTTTGGTGGCTAGGACCTTCGGGGCAGAAGCTTGATCCAGGACCGAAGGAACAACACCACCAGAAGAACGATGCCCACCGGAAGCCAGGTACTGACGGGGTCCGGCAGGATTTCACCGGGATACCGCACCGTCTGCCCCGTGGCTAGGGTGAGCCCGAAGGCAAAGCAGAAGAACAGCAGCTCCAAGAAGCCCTCTCGGGTCTCGCCGATGAAAGCCTGATCCGCGCCTGGAAGCAGCACGATCAAGCTCTTGTGAATCAGACGCTGGGAGGTCTGGAACTCGGCCACCTCATCCAGTTTGCGTTTGCGGCTCTCCGCGTGGAGGCCATCCTTCAGGGTAAACAGATGGTGGCACTTGGAACAGACCGCGTGATCATCGCTGTCGGTGGTCCTGAAGGGTTCGCCGCAGCGGGTGCACTGGTTGGCGTGGGCCTGCTGGATGCTGCGCTTGAGCCGCGCGAGGAAGAGGGCGAGTGCAAGGATGGGCAGGAAAATATTAAGGGCGATGCCCTTGTCCTTAAGGTGCTCGGACCATTCCGTGGGGGTCGGGGTGCCATAGGCATCCATTAGGGCCCGGGTTCGCTCGCGGGTGTCCGGCAATGGCGTCGCGAAGGTGCGCTGGTCCTTCTTGGACTGGTTCACGGCCTCCAGCCTCTCGTAGGCCACCATGTCCACCTGCCGGGCCTCGTCCTGCTTTCCGATGCCCAGCACGGTATCCAGGTGCTCGAAGGCCAGCACGCTCTGATTCACCAGAATCTCGATGCTCTTGGGATTGAGCTGGAAGGCCTTATCGAATTCCTTGGCCGCTTCCTCGTGAATGTTCTGCTGATAGAGCGCCACGCCCAGATTGTTGAGCACCTCGGCCTGATCCGGATGATGGCCCAGCAGCGCGCGGAAGGTCGTTTCGGCGCCCTTCCAGTCTTGACGCTGGAGCTGCTGCCAGCCTTTGAGGAATTCCCGGTCCTGGTCCGGCAGGAAGCGCAGCACCTGCGCATCCACCACCCGCACCTGCGGTTGAAGTTGCAGCGCCACGATGCTCGGCGAAGGCTCTTGGGAAGCCTGGGGTTCGAAGACCGCCAAAGCCGGATGCACCAACTGAAGGACCAACACGAACAAGACCACTTTGACTTCCCGCACGTTCAGGAAGGGAGCCAATAACCAGAGCCACAACATCGCGACGACGCTCGGATCCAGCCCCGCGACGACCGGCAGGGTGATGATCAGCCCGCCGAGAAGGGCTAACACCAGAGGGCTGATGTCCCGGCGCAGGAGTTTCTCTTCCCACAGATGCCGGAACACGCGCCGGTAACGCAAGGCCATGCAAAGGGTCCAGCTCCAAAGCAGCGCCGCGGCCAAGACCCGGAGCCAGCCCGTGTGGTGGACGATCCAAAGCCATCGGTTCGTGGGATGTTTCACCCGCAGTTGATTGAGCTTGATGACGTCGGGGAGGCTCCACACATAGCCCCGGACTCCCTGCTGTCTCATCAAGGCGATGCGGGTGCCAAGCAGGGAAGGATGGCCCGGGGCCCAGCGCTCCACGGTCTGGATGACCTGAAGCCCCAGATCGGGGTTGCCGTTCTTTCCCAGCTCGCGGGCCCAAAGGGCCATGGCGTCCACCAGGGGCATGACATCAATGGTCGCGTAGCTCCGCCGCAGCAGCTCCACTTCCTGCACTGCGACCTGGATGCCTTGAGGATCGCCGTTCTCGAAGGCTTTCTGGAGGCGCTTCGCGCGGTGGCTAAGGGCGATGGCCGGAATCAGCTCGGGGGCTGGCTGGGCCTGGGCGGTACCCACCAGTGCCACTGGGGCCACCGCAGGAACCGCGGCCTGAGGTGGCGGTCCGGCCCACAGAGATACCGAAAGCAGGATGCAATTCAGAGGATTCAAGGCTCGGAGGGGTCGCATGGGATTCCCTAGTCCTGAGGCTGGGCTGGCTGGAGATCAAGGATCCGGAGGCGGAGCTGGTAGAGCACCTCCTCCACTTCCCGGGATTCGGAATCCGCCAGATTCCCCTTCGTCTTGGCCTGGAGAAGGCTGAGCAGATCCACATAAAAGCGGGCCACTTCTGGATTCGCCGGGGGTTGATGAGGCATCTCGGGATGGGCTACACCCATGGCCATCAGGGCCTGTTCGGCGAGTAAATGAACCAATCGCGAAAAGGACGGTTCCGGAACCGATGAATTCATTTAGAACCCCGGGATTTTCCAGAAGCCTACCACACCAGAACAATTACCGCCCAATATGCGCTCGTTTCATCTCAGGAAGAGACCTTGTGCGCACCATCACCCCGATGGGAGCATATGGTTCTTAGATTCTGGAGGCTTCCATGCGACAGCTCACCCCTATGCTCCTGGCCTCGGCCCTCTGCGTCAGCTTGGCCGCGGACACCACCGGAGGCCTCACCGGCAAAGTAGTGAACAAGGGCGGCCAGCCCATTCCGAATGCCGTGCTGACGCTCAAGCGCACCGACATTTCCTACGTCAAAGAAATCAAAAGCGACGCCAAGGGCAAGTACATCCAGGTCGGCTTGAATCCCGTGGAATACGATCTCACCGTTCACGCGGATGGATTCGCCGACCTCAAGGATCATTTCAAGGTTCCCTTGGGGGAAATCATGAAGAAAGATTTTACGCTGCTCACTCACGAGGAATCCAAGGCCAGCGCCCCTTCCCCGACTACCACGGTAGTTCCTG
>JANXXC010000170.1 GCA_025350765.1 Holophagaceae bacterium
AGCGCTTCGGAAAAGGCCATGCCCTCCTTCACCAGCTCCACCACCCGGTCCAGGCTGCTTCGCAGCAAGGGATCCTTGCCGTGGCCCTTCAGCAATTCCAAGGATTGCAGCAGCGGGATGCCCGCCTTCAGCAGGGCCAGGAATTCCTGATTGAACAAAATGAGCGTCTCCGCCTTGAGCTGCTTCGTGCTCTTGAACGCGCTCGAGGCCCGCGAGATATCGATGGGGAAGCCCCCCTCGGACATGACGCGGCTTCGCACTTCGTCGGCGGAGGCCGCCTCGAAATCCCGCGTGAGGATTTCGCCATTGGGGGTGGTCAGTTTTACGGTGAAACGCATGGAGCTCGCTCGGTTGAATGCATGAATCTTTGAGAATACCCGCTCAGCGCGGCCCTTCCGTACAATGGAGAACCCTGAAAATTTTGTTTCTCAAGCCAATCTCCTGGAGTTGATGTGGCGCATCCCGTAAGAATCCCGTCAATCCTGATGGCCGGCCTGATGACAGGCTTGTTCGCGGCGCCTCTCCTTCGCGCGCAGGCCCCCATCCAAGTGGGAGTCCCCGAGCCCGCGCTGTTGGATCTGAGGGATGCGGACGCGCGGCTCCTGGTTCCCGTGGACCCTCGCGATCCCGCCCAGCTGGAAGCCTCCCGAAAGGCTTGGCTCCCCCGCATCCAAGACCTCCGCGCGGTCCCTTCCGTTTGCATTCGTTTGCCGAAATCGGGCCTGCGCCTGCCGCTCCTGCTGGCCGCCAGCCAAGCCTTGCGTGCCTCGAACCCGGATCAGAAATTGTTCATCCTATTCGATGCGGAGGCTCCTTCCCTGATTGATGAAACCGCCTGGGGGGCCGTGGACGGAGGCGCCCTGCTGTCTGCGGATCTCGGCCAGGATGTCACGCGCTGGAGGGGCCTGTTGGCGAAGGCCCAAGAGACCTTCCCCGGAAGGCCCTGGTTCCTCTGGCTGCCGGTGGATCCCGGGGCCTCGGCTTCCACGATCCTCGGCGACGGGGGACGCATCATCGTGCCCGCCGGGGGCCCCGCGGCTCGCCTGGCCCAAACCCTTCCCGAAGGGGCCACCGAGGTCGAAGGCGGCGAAGGCGATCTGATGCTACGTCAGCGCGGGGGACACGGGGCGAAGCGTTGGCGCTTCCTTCTCGGGGAGTGGAGTCCCGCGGCCTTGCCAACGGAACGCGCCGAAGTCGCGATCTCCGAAGCAGACACCTACGACGTCGGTGCACTGTTAGCAAAGATGCGGGCGGAGCAATTGCGCAGCCGCGCCGCAGAGCGGAATCTCCAGGCCCGATTGGATGTGGATCTGCATATGCAGGGCGCCCGGAGCTTAGGGGTGGACTTGGGTTTCACCTTCAAGTATTTCGAACGGGCCGGCGAAACCCCAGAGATGCTTCAGGAGCAGGTGCGCTTCAACGGGATGAAAGCGAATCTCAAGGGAGAAGTCCAACTGCCCATCGTGGAAAGCCGCACCAGCCTTGCGGCGCCGGTGGCCCTGAGCCTTACGGAACGCTATCGCTATCGAGATGGCGGATCCGCGGGGCCCCACCGCCGCACCATCCGTTTCGACCCCGTGGATAAAGACACCACCCTCTTCCATGGGGAGCTGGTGGTGGATGAAGCCTCCGGGCGGATTATTGAAGAGCGCAGCGAACGCTCCAATCTATCTGGCACGGTGAAATCCGAACGGCGCATCCTAACCTACGGCGAGGCCGCGCCGGGCATTTGGCGGGTATTGAGCACCCAGACTTTCGAACGATGGGTGAGCCCGGGGGGTGTGGCCCAGGTCCAGCGGAAGCTCGCGCTGACCAGCCTCGGGGTGAATGACCCGGACTTCGAGGCCCATCGCGACGCGGCCCGCAAATCCGGGCAAACCATGCTGAAACAGAGCCCCGAAGGTCTGCGCTACTTCACGCGACAGGCCGATGGCACCCGCAAGATGGAAGAAAAGGCCAAGACCTCGGGCCGCGCCATCGCCGGGGTGATCGTCGTGGATCCCGGCCTGAAGCCCCCGGTGCTCCCCTTGGCGGGACTGGTCTATTACGATTTCAACGCTTTTGATCGGGGTATCCAGATCAACGCCCTCACCGCGCTTCTATTCAATACGGCGTCCGTAGCGGTGCCCCATCTGCCGGGCGGCTTCGACCTCAATCTCGATTCCACGCTGCTGCTCTATCCCAGCGGCGAACGCCCCGTCGTGAATGGCAAGCTCTCCACCAAAGATGAAGTGGCGCGGCGATTCGGCACCCTCAACCTGAACTTGGGCCACGATCTCGGCAAAGGCTTCCGCTTCGAGGCCATGGCGCGTTTTCACTACGACCGCTATTCCGATACCAAGGATGACGCGACGAAGACGCCCGGCTTCGCGTTGCCTCCCTCGGGCCTCACCCGAGAATTGCGAGGCGAATTGGGCTGGCTCTATCGCGGCTTCCAGATCAAAGGATTCTACGGGAAGGGGCAGCGCCCAGAAGGCATTTACGGCACCGCCGCCAATCCCCAATCCGTGCCGATGAACGGCGACTTCACGCGCTGGGGCGGGAATCTTGGTTATGACCGTCAGCTATCGAATGGACTTTGGCTCCATGGCAGCGGCGGCGTGGTGGGTGGTCAGGGCTTTGATCGTTTCAAGGCACTGGATCTCAACGGCCTCGTCAGCGGCATCCGAAGCAATTCCATCACCGCCGATCGCATCGCCTACGCCCAAATCGGCACAGTGCTGCCCGCCGGCCCAAACCTGCGCTTATCCCTTTTCCTGGATCATGCTGAAGCCCGCGCCTTGGACAACCAAAAAACCTACGGCCTTACGGGCCTGGGCATCGCTGGGGATCTCCCCGGTTTCTGGTGGTTCACCGCCCTGCGCCTGAACCTCGGCGTCGGCCTGCAGAGCGACATTCCTGGCGTGAAGACCGTCAACGGATTCATCGCGCTGCTTCGGGTGTTCTAACCTGCTATCAAACGATTCAACCCGGACCCCATGAGCCATCCCATCGATACCTCCCACCTTCGGGCCGCCGAGACCATCAAGGTTTCCGGCATGCGTGTCGCCGGATGGCAAACCTTGGCCTGGACCCTCACCGCCACGGTGCTGCTCTTTCTGGTGGGCCTAGGCAATCATGGGCTCTGGGGTTTCCACGAACCCTACGTGGGCGGCATCATCCGCGAAATGGCCTCCAGCGGGGATTGGGTGGTGCCCACGCTGAATGGCCATCCCTACCTGGAAAAGCCGCCTCTTTATTACGTGCTGGGCGCCCTGGCCTGCCGTGCGACCGGAAGTTTTGATGTGTTCTGGCTGCGTCTTCCCGCGGCCCTGTTGGCGATTCTTACGGTGGCCTGGATGAGCTTCATGGGCTGGCGCCTCAGCAGCGCCCGCGCGGGAGGTTGGGCGGGATTCATGGTGGGAACCTCGGAATTGTTTTTCCGCACGGGGCATTCGGCTGTCGTGGACATGGGGCTCACTCTTGCGGTGAGTTTCGGCCTCGGCTTGGGCTTTCTCGTATGGGTGGAAAAACAATTCCGAGGTTCCCACCATGAATCCCGCCCAACCTCCCGCGCGGGCGCTGCTGAGGCGCCAGCCCATGAAGCTCATCCAGGCCACCGTAAGAATCGCCAACAGGG
>JANXXC010000191.1 GCA_025350765.1 Holophagaceae bacterium
AAATCCAAAAGCGGGGTGATGCCGATAGTCAAATTCTATTTTTGACTGCGAATCAGTATCAGTCGCCTTTCGCGCGCGCCCAGGGCGTTTCGCGTTTTTAGCGGTTCAAGCATTTCAGGCTGAGTAAGGCCGATAATCAGGAAAGACAAATAGAAGAAGAAGCTGTCGGAGGAATTGAAGGCGTGGTGCCCGGCCCTCATGCAATCTCACTCGACGTTTTCTGGATCAAGGAGTGGAGCGCCGAAGAGCGGTTTGTCTCCGAGCGAGGTGTGAAATCCGTAGAGCAGGAGAGCAGCGAACAGACCGAAAGCGATACGCGTTGGACCTGCATACCAGGCAGAGAGATCGAGGGTCAGCGGCAGAAGCAGTAGGAGGAAGAAGAAGTAGAGGCTCACGACCGAAGCGAGCACACCGATGCGCAGCAGGACCGCCAGCCAGAGGGCGGTGATGAGCGCGGCGGAGACCGACCGCAGATCGTCCGCGCCGATCATCACGGCGAAGAGCACATAGGTGGTGAGGAACTGGATGCCGAGGGCGAACCAATGCCATCGGAAGAGGGCGCGGTAGAAGAACCGGCCGATGAGGCCGCCCACTCCGATGAATACGGCGATGGACACTACCAGCAAGAACAGATACACGAGGTGGCGCGAAGCGCTAAGCGTGCTGAGGTAGCCACCCCGGAGTGCCCGTGGGGGCAGGCCGAACCAGGGTGAGATGACGGCACCCAGGTCGCTCAATAGCCTGAAGGCGATGCCCGCGAGCCCGCCCAGAAGGAGGTCGCGTCCGACCAGCGGATCTCTGACCCGGCCAGCCAATAGCCGGCTCCAGGAGATGAGGAGCTCCGGCCAGCGGCGCCGCGCTGTCGGTTCCAGGGCCAGGTAGGACATCCAGACCAGAACCGCCCAGAAGAGGGTCTGCGAGAGGATATTGACCATGAGGCTGTATTCGTCGAACAGAGAATTCGCGTGGTCCGCTCTGAACATCAGAGCGAGCGTCGAGGTCACGAACAGGGCGCTGGCCAGCCGCACCGCCCCCAAATTGTCCCCACGCCCAAGGCGGAGGTTCCGGCGGCCGAGGACGACCATCGCCACTACCGCGCCCACGAAGAAGCTCAGCATTATCCATGCGGCGGCAGTCTGCAGTGGACCTGGACCTTCCGGCGATACGGGACGCACCCAAGGGCCCTGGACCTCGAACCAGACGGGTTTGCCGTGATACGCGGCCGCTTCGATGTGGATGGGAATCTTCGTCTGGCCGGTGTAGACACCGTCCCAGGCGGCCTTGCGGTCGGTGTCCACCGGAGCCGCCCGGCGGGGCGGCGTCGGCGTCAAATTGCTGGCGTCCAGCCCCGCCGCTGCCAGAAGGGCCGACCAGTCGGGATCCTTCGGGGCCACGGCCGCGTCGAGTTGCGGTGGCACCGCGCGGAGGCGCGTCAACCATCCCCGCCGATCCAGGACGATCTCGGTCATGCCCGGAACATCTACGGGCGGGTCGTCTGGTCGGATCAAACCGACCGTGCTGGGGCCGAGTCCCACCGCGCGGCTCAGTGCCACTAGCCTGCGGGGACTCTGGCGGTAGACGAACAGAACGGGCCCTGGTCGGATAGCATCGAGTTTCTCCCAATGGCTCGGAGACGAATCATGCTCCACGACGTGCTGCCGATACGCATCATCGAAATAGAAGCTGTGCCAGGTGTCCGCCGGCAGATCGCTATAGCCAAGCCTGACCAGGATTTCCTTGGCTTTCTCCGCGAGGACCTCCGGCGGTTTATCGGGCCGGACCCTTGCGATCACGGTTGTCTTCCCGGCGAGAAAGGCGACCAGGAGCAACCCGGCCAAGGCAGCTAACAGTCCGGCCCAGGCCACTCCCACGCGAAGGTCGCCCACCTTCCCTGCGGCGGCGACCATGGCGGGCGAGGGCGTCTCGCCGGCGGCGAGCGCGGCTTGCAATGGGTCGCCCCCAGGCAGCGCAGCCATGATCGCGCGCACCGTTAACGGCCTTGCCTCCTGAGCTTTTTCTAGGCATCGCAGAATCATCTGCTCCACTGCGGGGGGAATATCCCGAGCGTCGCTCGACAGACTTGGCATTTTGTTCTCGGCGTGCAGCGCCTTGATCTCCGCGAGGGACTTCGCTTCGAATCGTCGCTTGCCGGTGAAGGTTTCATAGAGGACTAGGCCCAGGGCATAAATGTCGCTGCGGATCGAGGCGGGCTGCCCCTCAAACTGCTCGGGCGCCATGTAGGCGGGCGTGCCCACAAGCCATTCCCCGTCCGTATCCCCTGACAGGAAGGCCAGACCGAAGTCGGTGATCCGCGCCTGGCCTCGGCCGTCAATCATCACGTTGGCCGGCTTCAGGTCTCGGTGGATGACGCCCTTGTCGTGGGCCGCCGCCAGCCCGGCGCAGAGGTCGCGGGCGATGTCCACGGCCTTGTCGGCGGGCAGTCGGCCGATGCGCCTGAGCAGCGAGGCGAGGTCTTCGCCATCCACATATTCCATGGTCAGGCACTGCAATCCATCCAGCTCCACCAGGTCGTAGAGGCGGCAGACATTCGGGTGTGAGATCTGCCGACCGATCCGGGCCTCCGTGTGAAACCGTTCCAGGCGGTCGGCATCAAGGGCCAGCGCCTCCGGCAGAAACTTCAGTGCCACGACCTGACCCAGCTTGAGATCGTCGGCACGATAGACTTCGCCCATCCCGCCCCGCCCCAGCAGCCCGACGATGCGATACCGTTCGCCCAGCAGCGTTCCCGGAAGGAAACGCCCCAATTCCGGGGACGTGCGGAAAACCCCGGCGTCGGATTTCTTCGAGCCGGGCGGTGGAGTCGCTTTGGGCGGAAGCGCCTCGGTCGGCAGGAGCGATTCGACCGAAAGCCCACACTTAGGACACACCAAGCTCGCGGCGTCTAACGCCGTAGAACACGAAGGGCAGCGTTTCATGGTGAGAGTCTAAACCCCACCTGGCTCGCGGGTGGCCGATGAATTTATCAGCCCCTTCCGAGCCAGCCGCAGACCCTCGATCCGCCATGGGAATGGGGCGCGGATTCGCGGAGGAGGTCAGCCGCGATGCAACGCAAGCAACGAGATGGCCCGCGGCGCAGGGCGCTGCGGTAGTCCTGCTGGAAGCCTTCGGCGAAATCCTGAGCGAGTCCAAATACCGCGGCCTCACCTCAAAAGATCTGCTCACCAACAAGCCCTACAAAGCCATGCTGGAACGTGACAAAACCAAGAAGAAACTATCGGAGGAATTGAGAGGAAGGTTGGTCAGGGGGGAGTGAAGATCACATCTGGCATAAAAGGTAACTTTAGTTATACTTTTCACCGAGGTGCCCCATGAATCTTCAAGCTGCCACGGCGAAGCCGCTCACCGAAGTTCGACGCCATACCGCAGAGATTTTTGAAGAACTTCGCGTCACCAAGCAGCCGGTTCTGGTGACGGAGCACGGGCGAAGCGCAGGGGTGATTTTGGACCCTGAAACCTTCGATCTCATGCGAGAGCGCCTGAAAATCCTGGAAGAGATCGCCATGGGCGAAATGGATATCGCCGCCGGAAACCATGTGAGTTGGAAGGAAGTTAAAGCCGGGCTTAAGAAATGGCGCAAGTAAGGCTTCGCTTTGCCCGGCGGGCGGAACGACAGCTCACGGACATCCTGGACTACATCGCCTTCGACAATCCAGACGCCGCCGACAAGATCGCCGCGCACGTCGAAAGCCTGATGGAAAAGCTCGTGAAATTTCCCGAGATGGGACCCCGAGTCTTCGAAGACTTGCCGCACCGGGAGGTCGCTGCATATCCGTGTCGAATCATCTACCACCGCCGGGATAACACCCTTTGGGTCGTGGCCGTTCTGCGAGTGGAACAGCTCCTGCGGCCAGAAATGCTGAAGCCGGATTGAGCGCTGAGTAGAAATCCAGATTCAAAAGACTAAAACACTACGCGGAGGGCAGCGGAGGGGCAGGGGGAAGCAGAGTAAAGACAAACTTTTTCCTCCGCTGCCCTCAGGTTCTTCTCCGCTGCCCTTCAGCGTGGTCTCTTTTCTTCATGGGACTTCGGCGAAGCCAAGCACCGCGGAGTGTCCACTCAGGCCTGCTCACCAACAAGCCCTACAAAGCCATGCTGAGGAAAGACAAAGTGAAGAAAAACCTGTTGGAGGAATTGCGGGAGAGGCTGATTAAGGGGGAGTAAGACGGATCGATATTGGATCCAAGGGAACCTCATACGCATGTTTGCTCCATGAACGTTTGTGGAGGTCTGGGTCGACTAAAAGGGTTTGGAGCTGAGATGTGGGCCTAACTAGATTTCGCCGCCATCCCCCCACCCATTAGCCCATCCAGCAAAAAGGCTGGGGCCACGAAGAGGGAGACCAGGTTGGACATGAGGCTGGGGCGGTTCTTTTCCCAGAGGCCGTGGCCGAAGAATTGGGCGATCCAGGCGAGGGCGAAAAGGGCCAGGTGGCCCAAGGGCGGCACGTAGCGCGCGCCGATCACCATCACCGCGGCGAAGGGCAGGGCCAGCAGGGCGAGCTTCCCATCGTGGCGCGCGAAGAAGGCCAGCAGCAGCGCCATGCCGACATCACCGAAGCCCGCGGCGTGATTCATCACCATGAGGTGCAGCGGAATCCAGTTCAGCAGGCCCAGTCCCGAAAACACGATGAGTGGAATGCAGACGATGTGGATGACGTGGTTCACGGGGTTGCGATGGTCCCGCGCGTAGCTGTCGATCCAACCTTGGAGCCTTGCCGACCGCTGGAACATGGGAACCCCCGCCGCATTCTGGTCGAGCTTGCGCTCATGGGGGGATGGCTTCAATAGGGTGGACATAGAAGAAAGGGCTGAACACTGAAGATTCAAAAAAAGTTGGAAGAACATGGAAGGCGCGCCGACCGCGCTTGCCTGGGTTTATAGTGGGCGGAGAGCAAACCGCTGGCACTGCGCGCCCCGCAATGCGATGACATCGCGCAAAGAACCGCATTCGATTTCCGTGGCCAGCTTCAGTTCGGCATTTCCACGAAACCTCAACGGCGGTAGATCGGCGGCGGGTAGATACGATCTCCACGGTGCTGGGTCAGCCCTAACCTGGGGCCAAAGTCCAGCGTAGCCGCCTTATCTCAAGGAGATTCCATTGGCCCGTTTTGCGTCCGCCCTCATGCTCGCCCTTCTCCCCCTCGGTCTCGCGGCTCAGGCCCCCCCGACCGCCCCGATGGCGAAGGTCGCGCCTCAGCCCGCGAACCCCTACGATGCCCTGCTAACGCCCTACTTCGCCGCGGACCAGGCCGGTGCCTCGGTGATGGTGATGAAGGAGGGGAAGATCCTCTACGCCAAAGGGTTCGGGCTGGCGAGTGTGGAGCTGAAGGTGCCCAACTCTCCGGGCCTCGTTTACCGCATCGGCTCGGTCACCAAACAATTCACCGCCGCTGCCGTGATGACCCTCGTGGAAGACGGCAAGCTGGTCCTTGACGCGCCCATTTCCCGCTACCTGGACTCACTGCCGGAGGCCTGGCGCCCCGTGACGGTCCAACAACTCCTCACCCACACGAGCGGCATCCCCAGCTACACGGAGGGGCCTGAGTACCGGGTCCACATGCGCGAGGATCTGCCGGGGATGAAGCTCCTGGAGACCCTCGTTACCCCCAAACCCATGGATTTCACGCCCGGCACGAAGTGGCACTACAGCAATTCTGGGTATCACCTCTTGGGCCTCCTCGTGGAGAAGGTGAGCGGCAAGCCCTACGCAGACTACCTGCAGGCGCGCTTCTTCGGCCCTCTGGGGATGGCCCACACCCGCTATGGCACGGAGACGGAACTGATCCGAGGCATGGCCTCGGGCTATTCTGAGGACAGCAAGCCCGCGCCCTACCTGAGCATGACCCAGCCTTACGCCGCTGGTTCGCTGGTGAGCACTTCAGAGGATCTGGCCCACTGGACCCTGGCCCTCCACGCGGGCAAGGTCGTCAGGCCTGAGAGCCTGAAACTTATGACGACGCCGGTGAAGACGTCTGACGGCAAGGAGCATCCCTACGGCTTCGGCCTGATGTTCCGCGAATCCCAGGGCCACCGGCTCGTAGGCCATGGCGGCGGCATCAACGGTTTCGTCTGCCATTTGGAGGCTGACCCGGTGGCGCACACGGCGGTGGTCGTCCTCTGCAACACGGATGAACCCAAGGTGGGCCCGGAATATCTCGGCCGCCGCTTGCTCGCCCTGGCCGCAGGCACGCCCATCGTGGAACCTGCGGGTGTCGCCGTGGCCCGGGAAAAGCTCGACCGCCTCGCGGGGTCCTATCAGCATGAGGGATTCCGCCGCACCATCGCCTTTGAACAGGGCCGCCTCACCAGCCAGGTAGGTGGTGACACGGCCTTTGAACTGATCCCTACCTCCGAGTTCACGTTCCTCTTGAAGGGCTCGGATACGATGATTCGCTTCGAGATGGCGGGTGATCAAATCCTCGGCGTCCATCGCCAGGTGGTGGGTGGACCCGAGGAGGACCTTGCGAAGAAGGTCGTCTCGGAGCCCCGCACCGTGGCCAAGGTCGACCCTGTTAGCTTCGACGCTCTGGCCGGCACCTACCAGCTGGCGCCGGGCTTCGAGCTGAAGTTCTGGCGCGAGGGGGGCCGCTTCCTTACCCAGGCTAGCGGTCAGAGCCCCGCCGAAATATTTCCCGAAAGTGAGACCCGCTACTTCCTAAAAGTGGTCGACGCCACCCTGGACTTCATGAAAGGGGCCGATGGTAGGGCCGAGCAGCTCACCCTTACCCAGGGCGGCCGGACGATGCCGGCCAAGCGGGTGAAGTAGGGATCCTGCGAATTTTCGTTCAATCGAATACCTGATTACCAAGGATTCTCATCTCATTTATCTCCAAATAAATTGGGCGTTTGAGATGAAGTCAGCAGAAAAACACTACGTGGAGGGAGGGTTCCTGTCTCCGCAAACGAAGCGCGCGGGAGGCTGCGTGCAGCCGTCAGACGGGAGGGAGAAGCGGAGGTTCGCGGAGCTGCCCCTTTTGAGATCCGTCCAGCAGGGGCCAAGGATTCGGGCGCGGCCGATGACTCGCTCCCAAAAAGGCGATCTAGGCCGCGCCCGAATCATCACCGCGAAGCGGTGATGCCCGCTAACGCGGGCGCCCCTGCGCGCAACGGACGAGCCTCTCTGCTTCCCTCTGATATCCTCCGCTGCCCTCCGCGTGGTGCATTTTGATGAGGTTGGCCATTCGGCTCAGTTTCATTGGTAATCAGGATCGAATATGAATGATTTTGAAACCAAGATACGCCGACCCAAGCCCGCTATTTCGGAACAAATCCAAGGCAGACCGCGGGCGTCGCGCGCCCAGCAATGCGATGGCGAGACGCGAAAGCGCCGTACTGAAATACCGTGTCTTCCGTGACCAGATCAGTTCGGCATTTCCACGAACATCAGCGGCGGCAGATCGGCGCTTTCGAGCTTCCAGGCAGCGTTGCCCAGATTAAAGCGCGAGGGCAGCACCAGGCCCGGCGTGTAGCACCAGTAGATGGCCTCGTCGCTTTGGATCAGGCGCGTGCCGCGATGCTTAGATACTTTCCAGCGCGAGGGCGCCTGCGTCGTCATCGTCAGTGAATTCGGCGCGATCATTTTTTCGGGACCGGAGTGGGTGAGCAGGAACATCCGCAGGGCTTCGGCTTCGCCCGTCTCATGCCGAAGCGAGATGAAGGCCGGATGATTGCCCGCCACCACCTGGAGATCTATGCGCTTCGCGCCGGAGCTGAAGCGCAGCGCGCCCTGCGGGCTTTGGGCGGGCAGGGCAAGGCCGATGATGGCCGCCATGACCATCCCACCAAGGCGCATCAGGCGCTCATCTTCGCGGAAGTGGCCTGTGGCTTCACGGCAGTTTTCCCAGGCTTCACCGGGGCAGCCAGGGCTTGGGCATGGGCTTTTCGAACCCAGACGTGCAGCTCCGCCGGTGTCTCGCACATGGCCTCGGGCACCAGCACCCAATGGGCCATGGCCTTGGGCCCGGCGGTCCAGGGATCCGATCCCTTTTGCGCCATCAGGGCTTCGAAATCCGCGCCGTTTGTGAGTTTCACGCCGATGCGGCCTGTCTTCCACACCAGGCCGTAAATGACGCCTTCGGCGAAAAGGCCCTCGCAACCGAACAGTTTTTTTCGATCGAAACCCAGGCCTTCGGAGGCCCTTTCCAAGAGAGCCAGCAGATGGGGAAAGGCTTGGACAGGCATTCGCCTAGCCTTCCCAATCCACCATGAGTTTCTGCTCAACGAAGTAGGCTTCGACTTCGGTCATGTTCTTTAGGGGGCCATGAAAGAGCTTGGTATTGCTCATTTCCGGGTCCAGCGCCTTCACCACCAGCAGGCCCATGCCCGGCGTGTCGTGCACCATCACGAACCAGTTTTTGTAATCGCCCTCGATGACGCGGCCCAATTTTGCAACAGGAATCACTTGCTCTCCTACACCAGTAGTTAAACGTTCAGCGCACGGCCATACACGGCGCGGGCGGCTTCGGGGAAGACTTCGTTCAAAGTTGGATGCGGATACATGGTGTTGATGAGCGCATCCACGGTGTATTCGCCGCCGATGAGGGCGAGGCTGGAAGCCACCAACTCGGTCGCTTTCGGCCCGATGATGTGGATGCCCAAAATCTCGCCGTATTTTTTATCCGCCACGATTTTGATGAAGCCGTGGGGTTCGCCGATGATGTTGGCTTTCGCCATGGGCATGAAGGGGAACTGACCGACCTGAACGTCAAAGCCCTTCTCGATGGCCTTGCGTTCGGTCAGGCCGACGCTGCCGATTTCGGGATCGCAGTAGGTGCAGCCCGGCACGCGGTCGTAGTTGATGGGATGGGGATGCACGTCCACGCCCAATTGTTTCGCCGCGTGCTCGGCGGCAACGATGCCCTCATCGCTTGCCACGTGGGCCAACCAGGGCGTCTTCACGATATCGCCGATGGCGTAGAGGCCCTCTTCCTTGCTCTGCATGAAGGCGTCGATGTCCACGTAGCCCCGGTCCTGGGTGGCCTTGGTGTTCTCCAATCCGATGTTCAGCGTCACGGGCGCGCGGCCCACGGCGATGAGCACGTGGCTGGCTTCCACAATCCCCGGCTTCTCGCCTTCGAGATGGCAGATCACCTTGTCGGCGAATCGTTCGATCTTGGCGATCTTGGTCTTCACCCGCACGTCCATCTTGTAGGTCTTGGCGAAAATCTTGGCCAGTTCCTCACCCACGGCGGTGTCTTCCACGGGCACCAGCTGATCCATCAATTCCACCAGCGTGACCTTGCTGCCCAGTCGCACAAAGGTCGAAGCGAATTCCACGCCGATGGCGCCGCCGCCCAGCACCACGAGATGGCTCGGCAGCTCCGTGATGTCCAGGATGTGATCGCTGTTTAGCACGCGCTGGCCGTCGGTTTCCAGGCCCGGCAATTCCCGAGGCACCGAGCCCGTGGCAAGGATGACTTTCTTCGCGGTGTGGACCTCTTGTTCCACCACCACGCGCCCGCCGCCGAGCAATTTCCCGATGCCCTTCAGCACCGTGATTTTGTTCTTCTTCATCAAGTACTCGATGCCCTTGCCATTCTTCAGGACGATGCGGTTTTTGCGGGTGACGATGGCCTGCAAATCAGCGCGCATCTTCGATACGTCCACGTCGGCGATGCCAAATTCATTGAGGCTCTCCATCTGCTCGAAGCGATGGGCGGACTCCAACCACGTTTTGGCGGGGATGCAGCCGCGGCGAAGGCAGGTGCCGCCGAGACCCGCGGGATCTTTTTCGATGAGGGCCGTCGTGAGGCCCAGCTGGGCCCCCCGCACCGCGGCGATGTAGCCTCCGGGCCCCGAACCGATGACGATGAGATCAAACGCAGCCATGAACGCTCCGAAGGCCAAAGCCTGAGTATCCCATGGGCCGCTGAAGAGCCCAACCAGCGGATGTTAGGGTTGACCTAA
>JANXXC010000198.1 GCA_025350765.1 Holophagaceae bacterium
CAGTTGTTCTTCGCTCCCTTTAGGCAGCAATTCCGCCGCGCGCGGGTGATAAACCCGCTCGGCGAGGCGGCCCAGCTCCGCTTCCATCACGTAGTAGGTGGGCACCGCGGCGTAGCGTTCCACCACCGTAGCGTTGGCGGCGGGTTCCATGGATTCCACCAGACTCGACAAGGCAAGGTGGCTGGCCAAGGCCCGCGCTACCACCAGGAAAGCCGCAGGGTGGTCTTTCTTCATCTGTTTCAAAAGACGGCGCACTTCCACCGGCAGTGACTTTTCGAGAAGGCCCTCTTCAACTCGCGGCAGGGTCCAGCCGAGGTGGTTCCAAAGCCACTGAAGGCTGCCACGCACCTGCTCCACAGCGGGCCAGTGAAAGCCACGATCCAGCGGACGCAACAAAGTCATCCTCAGGCTGGCGATGACATGCTGCACCAGTTGAAGCGGCTCGATGCGCTGGCGAGTGGCTTCAGGCACCGCGCTTTCAAGGATCTCCGCTAGTTTGCGGACCGCGTCAGTGGGTCTCCCTCCTTCGCCCTGCAAGGCTCTATTGAGGATCTTCATCTGCGAATTGAGGCGATTCACTAACTCAGGGCCCGCTTCTGCGGTGCCAAGAGCCCCGAATAATTCCTTGAAATGATCTTTGCGTTCCACCAGGAACGCGGCCCAGTGCTCCCTGAGCTGGGGCTGGCCATCGATCCCCATGGAAGTAGACATGGCGCGCAGGGAGGCCGAAAGCCCCAACAAATGGGCAATCCATTCCGGTTCCTCGTTCACCATCAGCAATTCTTCGTGGGCCGATTCAGCCAATTGTCCGAGCCTGCCCAGGGTATGGGTCAGCACTAATCCCATGGCGGGCCGGATCTCACCAAGGTTCTTGTCCGAGAATCGATTCAGGAATGCCAGGAACAGGCCAAAGGAACGTCGGAGCCTTGCCAGATTCGGAAGTTCACGGGAGGCAGTGGAACCCGCTGCTGGATTGGATTCTATAAGCGGTGAAAGGTCCCCTGAGCCAGCCCGAAGGATATCGTCAAGCAACGTTAGATCCTGCCGCGAGAGCCCTTTCTCACGGATCAATGCCTTGACCTCTTGGAGGCGCTGGCTGGGTGTCTTTTCGGGGGACATGGATCTAGGATAGCGGGGGCGATCAAACTTACCAGCGAGTCCAATCGACTTAATCCTAGCGGTGCTACACTCGGCACACCCCTCCGGAGGAATCCAGTGGCTACCAAGCTCGGCGATATGCTCGTCAAAGCCCAGCTCATCACAGCCGAACAGCTCGATGAAGCCATCCGTTTCCAGCGAAGGGACGGCGGCAAGCTGGGCAGCATCGTGGTCCGGCAAGGGTTTTGTTCGGATCAGGACATCGTTAGCTTTCTCGGGATGCAATACGGAGTTCCCGCCGCGGATCTAGATCAGTGGCCGGCCATCGACGCCTCGGTGATCGCCTTGGTGCCGTCCGAGCTGGCCCACAAGCACCGGGTTCTCCCGCTGCAGCGATCTGGGAATGTGTTGACCTTGGCCATGTCCGATCCCACGGACATCTTCGCCATGGACGACGTGCGCTTCCACACGGGCTACAACGTGGATCCGGTTGTTTCTTCCGAGATCGGATTGGCCCGAGCTATCGAGCGATACTACGGCGGATCCAGCGGCCTAAAGCTGCGGGAAGACGCACCTACCACCAGCCGCCCCGCCAGCGGCGCACAGTCACAGCAGGCCGCCCAAACTTCTCAGCCCTTCAACTTCGATGAAGCACCCGATGAAGCTCTGGATCTCAAGTCCTTTGAAGAGGACATGGACAGTGATACCCAATACGACACTCTGGACGAAGATGATGGCGACAACATCAATGTCGCCGCCCTCAACAAGGCCAGTGAAGACGCGCCGGTGGTGCGCCTCGCGAACATGGTGCTCATTGATGCCATCCGCAAGGGCGCTTCGGATATCCACATCGAGCCCTACGAAAAGAGTTACCGCATCCGGTTCCGGATCGATGGCCTTCTCATGGAAGTCATGCGGCCGAACCTCAAGCTAAAAGACCCGCTCACATCCCGCATTAAGATTTTGGCAAAACTCAACATCGCCGAAAAGCGCCTGCCTCAGGATGGCCGCATCAAATTGCGAGTG
>JANXXC010000222.1 GCA_025350765.1 Holophagaceae bacterium
CCCGCCCTGAGCCTCTGCCTCGCCGCCCAAACGCCTACCACATTGGACGCCCCCATCACCCGCGTGCGGTTGCATCCGGACGAGGCTTGGGTGACCCGGGTGGGCGAGGTGCGCATCACCGGCGCGGGGACGGCGAAGCTCGTGGTGAAAGACTTGCCGCCGGGCCTGAGTCTTGATGATTTGCGCGTCAGCGCCAAGGGGCCCGAGGGCTCGCGCTTGGGGGATCTGGCGGTGAATTCGGAAGTTCGCGTGGTGACGGAGACGGCGGAATTCAAGGCCCTGCAAAAGGAACGTGAGGGCCTTCGAGACCGGCGGGACGCGCTGGAAGCTGAAGGCGAATCCCTGGCTCAGGAATTGAATTTCCTTCGCAATCTGCAATCCACCTACGACAAGGATGTTTCCCTGAAGCTCGTGAATGCGCCACCCTCCACGGCTTCCTTGTTGGAAATGAGCAAGGGCATCCAGACCCGCACCAACGACCTCATGACCCGGGATCGCAGGCGCAAACGCGAACTAGAAAAACTCTCCCTCGAAGAGCACCGCCTCGACGCGGAACTGCAAAAACAGAGTGGCGGTCAGCGCAGCGTGCCGAGCCGAGTGACTGTCGAGATGACCACACCGAAGGCCGGAGACGTAGTGCTGGAGCTGAGCTACCGCACGCGCGCCGCCCGCTGGGTTCCCACCTATGAGGCCCGGCTATCCGGCGATCGCAAGAAACTGGAGTTGGTCCTTTTCGCCGCCATCACCCAACGCAGCAGGGAGGACTGGAGCGGCGTGAAGCTGGAAATCAGCAACACCCGCGCCAGCCGGAGCCTCGCGGTGCCGAGGTACAGCGGCGGGCAAGACGCGGCCTGGCAGGCGATCATCGCGAGGGATGAGAAGGATTTGGGCCGCTCAGTATCAAGGGGCCAAGGCCTCGCGGGAGGGATGGTTTCAACCCAAAACGTTTACGCCCCCGCAGACGCAGCCCCAGCCCCAGCCCCCCCTCCGTCCATGGAAATGTCCGAAGGCGTCACCTCCGTCATCGAGGAATCCCAGGGCCTCGCGACGACCTTCAATCTGGATGGCAGCAAGGACGTTCCTTCCGACGGGGAGCCCCACCGCTTCAAAGTGCTGGCCAAGGACATCGAACCCGAACTGATTCTCACGGCCACGCCGCGCCTGGATCCCACCGCCTATCAGGTCGCGCGCTTCGCGACGCCAAGCGCCTTCCCGCTCTTTCCCGGCGCCGCCATCGTACAGTACGCCGGAACGCAGCGCCTGGGCCAAACGCAATTGGGGGTGCCCCCCGCGGGGCAGAAATTTGAATTGGGTTTCGGCCCCTACCGCGGCCTCCGTGTGAGCTTTGCGCGGGTGGACGTGAAGAAGGAACAGGTGGGAACCTTCGCCAAGGGACGCCATTGGACCCTGCACGAAAAGTTTGAAGCCAGCAACGACACTAGCGAGACGCTGGAGATCGAGATCAACGATCGAGTCCTGCGGAGCACCGTGGAGATCTTGAAGATCAGCGCCACCTCCGACAGCACCCAAGGCGCCACCGAACGCATTCCCGGCGTCCTCACTTGGACCCTTCACCTCGGTCCCAAAGCCACGGGCACCATCAGTCTCAGCACCATGATTAAAGCGCCGCAGGAAGGCTACATCTCCGGACTCGAGGGTCTGAATCTCCCTTTGTGAGAAGGAATGGAAGATCCCGCTCACTTCAAGCATCGTAGATTCATGCGCGCCTTGATGCTTCCAGCCCTATTCGCCTTCAGCCTTTCGGCTCAATCCCTGAAACCCAAGCCCCACGTGCCTTTGAAAGGCTCTGAGGCTGCGGCGAGTTATGTGGAGGGCGGCGTCGCCTTCCGCGCGAAGGATTGGGACACGGCCGTGGCCGCCTATGAATCCGCGCTGGAGAAAGACCCCGAATTCGCCGGAGCGGCGCTGCTGGCGGGAGATGCGCGCTACGAGCAGCAGCGCTTCCAGGAGGCCGAGGCCTTGTTCGCGCAAGCGTCGCGCATTGATCCCCTTATGGCGAAGGCCCACGAGCACCGCGCACTGGCCCTGACACGGCTCCGGCGACTGGATGAAGCCATGGACGAAACCTACGCCGCCCTCGACATTGATCCCGGTTACGCCCATGCCTGGGAGGACTTGGGCAACCTGCGGAAAGCCAAGGGCCTGGCGCCTTTGGAGCATCTGGACCTATGGAACACGATCAACGCCAGCAACAATTTCGAAGAAGATCTCGCGGCCAATGTCCGCCTCGCCAAAGGCGCATCTTCACCTTCGCGCATTCGCCTCAAGGCTCTCTCCCGCCGCGGCCTGCTGAAGGAAGTCACCTTCATCCTCGCGCCGAAATTCCATCATTGGCCCGCGTGGGAGGCCTATCGCAAAGCCAATCCTGGAGCCCTTCGCCGCTTCATCGAACAGCAGCGACTCAGGCCGTCTGAAGCAGCGTTGAGCATTTCCACCCTGCCGCTGGCGAACGTAAAAGGAACGTAACAAGGCCTTGGGCGATGATTTTCGCCGTGGTTTCGATGCAAGCATGAGCAGAACTTCCTAAGGAGCTCTCATGCGGCGACACCTGCTTTTTTCCGCCCTCGCCATCTCGCTCTGCGCTGAAGCGCCGCTGCCGCTGCAAGCCCCCATCCGCAGCGTCCGCCTGCATCCGGACGAAGCCTGGGTCACGCGCGTCGGCACCCTTCGCGTCAGCGGTGCGGGCACCCACAAACTCAAACTGGCTCAGCTCCCCGGCGATCTCACCTCCGAGGGAATGAGAGTCCAGGTCAAGGGACCCGAAGGGACGCGCCTGGGCGAAATCCTGGTCGGGCCTGATCGCTACACGCCGCCGGAGACGCCTGAATCCAAGACTCTGCTCGCCAAACTCGAAGGGCTGCATCAGCGCAAATCGTTGCTGGAGTCTCATCAGAAAGCCGCTGAGAAGGCCGGTGAGTTTCTGGAAGCGGCCATGGCCCTGCCCCGGGGCGGTGGCAACGGCAGCACGCAGATCGCGCTCCCGACCGGGTCTGCGCTGACGGAACTGAACCGCGCCTTGGAAGCGCGGTGGGGAGAACTGGCCACCCAGGCCCAGCCTCGCAGCAAGGAATTAGAAAAAATTGATATAGAGATGAAGACCCTGGAAAGCGATTGGCAGAAGCTCAAGGGCAAGCTCGAGACCAACCCGAATCCCAGGCAGGTAACGGTGGAACTGGTGACCCCGCGCTCCGGCGAAGTCGAGTTGGAGATCAGCTACCGCACGGCGCAGGCTCGCTGGAAACCCACCTATGAAGCGCGTCTTGCGCCAGATGCGAAAAATTTGGAGCTGGTACTTTTCGCCGAAGTGACGCAAGCCTCTGGGGAACTCTGGAGCGGCGTGCAGATGGAGCTGAGCAACAGCCACCCCAGCCGCGTGCAGGAAATGCCGAAGTTCAATGGGTCGCCGCGCATCGGTTGGACGCCACCACCAGTACCGTATCGAGGCGGGTCCGCCACCGTTGAGGTCATCGGGACGATTCCTTCCGCGGACATTACGACTTCCAAAATGTCGGCCAGTTTCTCCCCTGGGATACTAACCACCGCCGCCCCCTACCATCCCCCCGAACCCCAGCCCCTGCCTGTTCTGGAAGCCCCCGCCGCATCGATCGAGGAAGCCAAAGGCCTCGCCCAAACCTGGAAGCTGGAAGGCCCCAAAGACGTGCCCTCCGATGGCGACACCCATCGATTTCTGGTGGCCAGCCGGGACACAAAGCCTCGATTGCAAATCGTCGTCGCGCCCCGATTGGATTCGACGCCCTATCAAGTCGTCCGATTCGATGCGCCGTCCAAGCTGCCGATGTTTCCCGGGGCACCCATCCTGCGATCCATTGGCACCATGCGCATGGGCCAAGGCAGCCTTTCGACGCCACCGCCGAACCAACCTTTCGAGTTGAGCTTTGGCCCCTATCATGGTCTGCGGGTAGCCTTGCAACGCGTCAGCGAGCAGCGCCCCTTCCGTATGACTAAGATCATGGAAACGCGGCAGGTCCAAAATGGAATCGTCAAGAACCAGGTACAGGAAGAAATCATCGCCAACGGCGAAGGCCGCACTTGGGAAGTGAGGGAGATCATCACCCTGACCAATGATTCGGACTTGCCTTTGGAGGTGGAAGTTCAAGATCGTGTCATCCAGAGCATCCACGAATCCATCAAGCTCGCCGCCACGCCAGACACCACACCCGGCGCGGTTCTACGCAGTCCCCTGATCCAAGCCTGGGCTCTTCAGATTCCCGCCAAAGGCACCAGGGACATCACCACGGGCCTCATTCTCAAAGCTCCCAAAGAAGGCGACCTCACGGGCCTGAAAGAGCTGGGCCTCGAGTAGAGCCGAACCTTAGGGGCCGTCGCGGAAAACCCTTTGCCTTGATTGCAATTCCGTTACGGCCCCTTATGCCGGCCAACGCGAGCGAAGGGAAAGATTGTTTTGTGACGACGGCTTAGAAAAACCGTTTCCATACGAATTGAGAAAGGAATCCCATGTCTCGGCACTTGCTCCTATCCGCCCTTTCCATCACCCTTTCCGCCGCGGCGCCCATCCCGCTCACGGCGCCCATCCGCGTGGTACGCGTCCACCCAGACGAAGCCTGGGTCACGCGAATGGGGAGCTTGAAGATGGAGACCACGGGTGGGCATCGTTTTGCCATTCACGACCTGCCTCCCGGCCTGCGCGCCGAAGATATCAAGGTCTCCGCCAAAGGTCCCAGCGGCACTCGGCTGGGCGAGGTGAGCCTGAAATCCGATCCGATGTTGTTGAAAGAAACACCGGAATGGAAGCAATTCAAAACAGAGCAAGATCCAACCCAGGCGCGACGATCCCGATTTGATGCCCGGAAGGAAGCTCACAAAGCGGCCGAGAAATTCCTAAATAGCCTGGTGAGTGCGCACGGCGAAGAACTCTCCCGCAGGCTCGGCTCAAATCTCCCTCCGGCCCAGTCCTTGTCAGACCTGGCCAAGGTGCAGGAGATCCGGGGCGCCGAACTCAAGCAGGAAGAACTGGAGCTTCAGGTGGAGGAACAGGAACTGACCGAGGCCGAAGACCGCCTTTCAAAGATTGAAACCCAACTGCAAAATCAGAAGCGCCAAGGCCCCACCACCACCCTGGTGGAACTGAACACCACCAAAGTCGGAACCGTGGTGGTGAGCCTCGCGTACCGCACCCTCACTTGCCTGTGGACGCCCGCCTACGAGGCGCGTCTCAGCCCCGACAAGAAAAGGCTCGAGCTGGTGCTCATGGCCTCGGTGAAACAAAGCACAGGCGAAGACTGGAAAGGCGTTCGTCTGGAGATCGCCACGCAACCGGGTGAGACCCGCCTCGAAGCGCCCGAGATCACCGCGCCCATCTTTCTCAATTTGCATGAAGGCACCCGCCACGGTGGAAGCAGCGGCGTAGCTCAAGCTCAGGGCCGCGCCTTGCCCTCGGCGGTGTTTGCCCTGGATGGCACTCAGGATTTACCTTCAGGCACCGAGGCTCAACGCTTCAAGGTGAGTTCAACGGACCTGCCCACGACCCTGCGTTATCTCGCGCTGCCCCGGGAATCCGCGGAGGTATTCCAGCTCGCCGAAGTGCGCCCCGGCCTTGAATTTCCGCTCTACCCGCAAGCACCCATCCAGTTGCTCGTGGGCAGTCAGCGGCTGGGTTCTCAAAGCCTCGACGCGCCGCCCGCAGGCGAGGCCATGCTGTTGAGTTTCGGCCCCGCGCCGGGCTTGAGTGCGCGATTGCGGATGGTGGAGCGCAAGAAGGATCTCGTGGGTACCTTCACCAAGGAGCGGCAGTGGTCCTTCAAGGAGCGATTGGAAGTTGGCAACGGCACCGATGCCGCCGTGGAGATTGATGTGCAAGATCGCGCCATCCGGTCTAGCACCGAGACGGTGAAAGTCACCTTGGGCGAAGGCACCACCCAAGGTTGGAAGGAACCAAAGCCGGGCCTGCGGAGTTGGAGTCTCACGGTGCCGCCGCGCGATTTCCATGCGGTGGAACTGAGCACCCTCGTGCGCGCTCCGCTCGAAGGCCACCTCACCAACCTCGGCGATTTGCACCTGGAGGGCAACTAATGCGCGCCTTGATTTTCATCCCCGTACTCACGTCTCTTGGCTGCGTTCTAAGCGCGTCTGACATCAACCTCGAAGCCCCCATCGTCAAGGTGCGCGTGCATCCCGACGAGGCCTGGGTCAGCCGCGTAGCCCGTGTCACCGCCCGCGCCGGATCCCAGCGATACCGCGTCGCCGATCTGCCCTCGGGGCTCACCTTGGATGATGTCCGCGTCAGCGTTAAAGGTGCGGAGGGCACGCGCCTGGGCAACGTCGCGGTCTCCAATGAACCCCGCAAACTCAATCAGAGCGAGGCATGGAAGAAACTCGACGCCGAATCCAAAACGCTAAATCGAGAGAACATCCGATTGATGGCCCAACAAATGGCCCTGGAGGATGCCCGGAAGGTCCTGAGGGAAATTCAAGCCAGCAAAGGTGGAGAAGGTGCCAACCGCCCTGCCTACCTACCGCCGGATCCCCAGTCCTTGCTGGATCTCAGCCGCCGTGTTCAAGCGGATTGTGAGGTTCTGTTCGAGCGCGAGAAACGCGTGATGGCTGAACAGGACAAGCTCAATGAAAAGAGCAATCGCATCTCTAAGGCGATGGAGAAGCTGAAAAACCAGGACCAAAAAGAACCCAGTGTTGTTTCCGTGGAAGTGTCGTCTCCCATGGCCGGTGAATTCTTGATCGAAATCCAGACGCGCACGAAAGAAGCCCGCTGGAAGCCATCCTACGAGTCCCGCCTTTCGGAAGATCGCAAGGCGATGGAACTGATCTGCCTTGCCTCGGTAAGCCAGTTGAGCGGGGAAGATTGGAATGGCGTCACCGTCGAGATCGCCCATGCCCAAACCACGCGCAACCTCGACGCACCCAAACCCAGAGCGGGTGTGAGCCTCAGTTATCAGGCGCCTTTGCCGCCTCCACCCCCGCTGCCAATTCGGGGCGGTTCAAGCACTCAAACACTATTTCTCGTAGATGGAATTGACGTTCTGAATAATGTTCCAGCGTCGGGCCACCACTTGAATGGCGTTGTTTTTTTGGCGCCCGGGATTACCCCCGAGAACGCCACCACAGGAATGATCGCCGGTGTGGTTGTGGGTCCGCAGGGTCAGCCTATCCCGGGTGCGGAGGTACGCATCAAAGGCCCCACGATGCCAGGTGATCGAGTCGTTAGAACAGATAGCACGGGCAATTTCAGGTTTCCACTGCTTCCTCCAGGCGATCACACCTTGGTCTGCCAATCGAATGGATACCAAAGCACTCGGTCATCCGTCCGATTGGCTGCGGGGGTGAGGCAAAACCTAGTGGTTCGTTTAAGTGCCGAATCGACTGCAGTCGTAATGGTCGTTGCTAGTGGCACCCCCGAAGACGAAGAGGCACCGGCCCCCGCACTTGAAAGAGCGGATGCGCGCATTGAAGACGCTGCGGGCCTGAGCCGCACCTACGTGCTTGAGGGCGCCAAGGATATTCCTTCGGACGCAGAACCCCATCGCTTCACCGTCACGCGCAGCACGTTCGCGCCCGATCTCACCTTGCGATCGGTGCCACGGATTTCCGCGGATGTCTATCTGCTCGCGACGGTCCAACCGGACGTTCAGTTCCCCTGGTTTCCCGGCTCTCCCGTGGTGGTGTTTCGCGGCGGCGACCGCTTGGGCGAACTGACTTTGCAGGCGCTCAGCCCCGGCCAACCCGTGCGCTTCAGCTTCGGTCCGTTGCCCGGCGTCCAAGTGCAACGGCAGATCCTGGAAGCCCGCACCGAAAGCGTCGGTGCCTTCGGCCAAGATCGCGCCTGGTTGCTTAAACAGCGATTCGCGGGCTCCAACGAAAGGGACGAATCCCTGGAAATCGAGATTCAAGAGCCCGGCCTGCGCGCCAATTCCAAGCAGTTGAAGATCGAGCTATTGCTCGAAAGCGCGATCGCGAAAGAGGACAAGCGCGGCGTGAAAACCTGGACGCTGAAACTCCCGGCCCACCGCAACGCTTCCGTGGAAGAATCCCTCCGCGTCCGCGCCCCCCATACCGGCACAATCCCCGAGCTGAGCCTTCTGGGGTTGCCGCAATCGGATTGAAATGCCATGAGCTCGGAGCGGTTGGCCTAGGGCGGTCGGCTCATAGCTCAACGCCCATAGCTGCTAAATTACCTCATGCCCCTTCCTGCCAGCTTTCTCGCACGCCTGCGGCGCTTGCCGCTGCGCTTGAGGTCGCGGCTGCGGGGGGGCATGGAGGGATTGCATCCATCCAGGCTCAAGGGGCACGGCCTGACTTTCGTGGAGAATCGGGCCTACGTGCCGGGGGACGATCCGCGCTTCATCAATTGGCCCCTCACCGCTCGCACGGGCGAGCCCATCATCAAGCGCTTTGAATCCTCCCGGGATCTGGTGTTGTGGCTCGTCATCGATCCTTCGCCCTCTATGTTTTTGGGGGATCCCGTGAGCCCCCTGCGCTGGGCCCTGGAGATCGTGGGCGCAGCCATGGCGACCATCAACGCCACGGGCGACCGCCTGGGCATCATCGTGCCGGGGGATGCGCGCATGCCCGCCCTGCGGCTCGCTCCCAAGCGCGGCCGGGTCCACGCGCTCCAGTTGCTGGAACGCTTGGTAGAGCGCGGCCCGGCGGTCCTTACTCCCGACAGTTGGACCCAAGCGCTCGGCCATTGGGGCGATCAAGGCCATGATCATCGCTGGTGGATCCTGAGCAATGGCGCGGGTCTCCAAGGTCTGGCGCCGCTGATGAAACCCATCGCCGCCCGCCATCGCGTGGTGTGGTTCCGTCCGGACATGCCCGCCTTGCGCCGGATGCTGAACTGGCCGGACCCCCGATTCCCCGCCACCGTGGAGCGGCAGTCCTGGGACATCCTTCTGGATCCGGTGGTGAAGATCGGTGCCTGGATGAAGGCGGGTGGGGCGTGAGCGCCGCTGGGCTTTGGACCTCTGGATGCCTGTGGATCGCTGCCGCGTCGTTGTCAGCCACCCCCGCCTGGCGGGCACCGGCAGCATTGCCCTTCGGGAAACTCGCGGTGCTGGAACTGCGAGAAGAAGATCCCAAGCAGCCGCCATTGCCGCGCCCCGGTGATGAAAAGCTAGGTCCCCTGGCGCTGCGAAGCGTGGATCCGATGCCCGATGGGCGGGGCTGGAAACTCACGGTGCAGGCCTTCGCGCCGGGGCTCGCGATCATTCCGCCGATGGACCTGGGGGACGGGCGTCGCACGCCGGAGCTGCGGGTGAAAGTAGCTCGGGACGTGGAATTCGGCGAGCTCTGGATGGGCGTGGGCGGCGGCCACGAAGACGAACTGCCGGAAATCCCTTTCCCCTTTATTTGGGCTTCATTACTGTTGCTGCCCTTCGTGGTGATGGGGTACTTCTTCATCCGCCGTTGGCGGCGAAATTCCGGAAAGCGTTTGCAAAAGAAAGCCCAGCGCGCCTTCGCGAAGGCTTGGCCGCCTCCCACGAAGGAGCGTGGAGCCCTTGACGCCGCCCACGCCGCGGGACGGGAATGGCTCGCCGCGGCGCTGAGCGAAGAGGCCCGAGCCTGGGGCCCGAAGGAATTCCGCGCCCACGCGCTGGGCCCTTGGGCCACCTGGGTGGAAAGCCTGGACGCCGCGCGCTTCGGAAAGGCGACGCCGGCATTTCCGAACCTGCTGGAGCTCAAGCGATCCCTGGGAGGCCAGCCATGATGGAGCTGCGCCATCCCTACTTGCTCCTGCTGCTGGTGCCGGGCCTCTGGCTTTCCATCCGGGCGGTGTACCGCTGGGGCATTCCGAATCCGCGTCCGGCCTCGACCTTCGCCCGGTGGTCCGCCAACCTGCTACCCCCCTTGATTCTCGCAGTACTGGTGGTGGCCGCGGCGGGGCCAGAATGGCGGCTGGCGGTGCGGGGAGCGGCGCCGGTGGTGGATTTCGCCGTGGTGCTCGACGGATCCAGTTCCATGAAAGCGCTGGATGACGGCAAGGAAAGCCGCTGGGATGCGGCGCGGCGTCTGTTGGAATCCTTCATCGCGCGGCGCCGGGATGATCGGTTCGCGCTGGTGCTCTTCAGCGCCCATCCCGTCACCCTGAGCCCCCTCACGGCGGATCACGGGCGCTTGTTGCGGGTGCTGGATCAACTCAATATCGAAGCCCGGGACGACGGCACCGCCATCGGATCGGGGCTGATGACCGGCGTGCGGCGCCTGGCGGACAGTCCCGCAAGAAGCCGCGTGATCCTGCTGCTCACGGACGGCGCCCAGAACCGAGGCCGCGTGAGCGCCCTGGAAGCCGCGCAAGAAGCCAAGTCCCAGGGCATCCGCGTCCACACCGTGGCCATCGGCAAGGCCAGCGGCGAAAGCCTGTATCCCCTCGAAGGCGGAGGCCGGGCCTGGCTCAAAGTGGAAACGGATCCCGAGACCTTGAAAAAAATATCGGCGCTCACGGGCGGCGAGTCCTTCGCCGCCGACGATCCCGCAGGGCTGGCCCGCAGCCTCCAGGCCATCGGCACTCTGGAAAAAACCACCCTGCCCGTGGACCCGCCCACCGAGGGCGAACCCCTGGCCCAATGGCTGCTGATGATCGCCGCCCTGCTCACGCTTCCCCTGGCTGCGGATCTGCTCCGCAAGCGCGGCCGCAAGGCGCCTTCCTGGGTGGAGCCATGAACCTGCCCTTCACCCATCCCCTCTTGCTGGGACCCACCGCCGCATTGGCGCTGTTGGCCGTTCTCGCGGGGCTCTGGGCTCAAGGCCGCGCGGGACTCGGCGTGCGGGTGGTGGGGCAGCGACCGTGGGCGTTGGGACTTGGGCTGGCGTTGATGATCGGTGGCCTTGGCATCGGCCTGGCGGAGCCGCGTTGGGGCATTCCTGAATCGCCGCGACTCACGGTCCACATCGTGTTGGACGCATCGCGCTCCATGCTGGCCAAAGATGTGAATGGCGCCACGCGCTGGGAGGCGGCGCTCCAAGTCATCGATCGGATCCTCTCGAAACCAGCTCCAGGCCTTCGTTTCAGCTTAGACCTGCTCACGGGTGATGCGGTGCCGCTGGTGCCACCCGGTGAGGATCGCACCCTGCTCCGGGACGCGCTGCGGGCGGTGCGACCGGGCGAAATCGGCTCGCCCGGCACCAGTTTTGGCCGCGGCGTTCCACAGATCCTCAAAGGGCTGCCGGACAAGGAGCCGGCCATTCTCTTCGTGCTAAGCGATGGGGAGGAGAGCTGGCTCGCGGAAGCCGACGCCTTGCAAAGGGCCACCTCGGCGCTGAAGGATTCGGGAGTTCCGCTCTATGGCATCGCCTTAGGACAGAACAGCCCAAGTCCAATCCCCGCCCAGATTCCAGATGACCCTCGGCAGGCCCCCGAATTGCTGGCCAGCACCGCGAATCCGGACTTTCTCCGCAGCCTCGCTGAAGGCAGCGGTGGGCGATTGCTGCGCCTTGAAGAATCTCCACTAGAGCTGTTCCAGAAATTGGCCGAGGGCAAGGCCGCCCTACCGGTGTCCCGCTCCCTCATTCCAGCCCATCCCGACTGGGGCGCTTGGATCGCCATTCTGGGCCTGCTGCTCTGGCTCATGGCCGCCGGAAAACCCCTGGTGCAGTGGCGACCCATCCTGTTGGTGCTGCTCATGGCCGGGGCGGCTCCGCGAGGGCAGGCTGAGATTCCCGACCTCCCTGTGCCCTTGCCTCAGGGCGTACGGGCTTGGCTCGCCCAAAGGGCTCTGGAGGAAGGCGATCTGGTCAGCGCGGCGAAATGGCGGCCCCGGGGTGCCAAGCCCGATCACCGCCTGCTCTCTGCGGAAATCGATCTTCGCTCGAAGCGCCCCGCGGATGCCTTGAAGATCCTGGCGCCCCTCACCGGGCAGGGCGCGCCGAGGCCCCTTCCGGCCTGGCGAGTGCCGGCCCTGCTCATGGCTGCCCGGGCCCAGGTGGCGTTGAACCAGGCAAACCAAGCCAGGGCCCTGCTCGAAAGGCTATTGATGGAATCGCCGGGCCGCACCGAGGCCGTCCACGATCTGCAAAGCCTGCTGCCCAACCCTGAGCCGCCCCCGCCACCCAACCCCAAATCGCCGCCCCCGCCCCGTCCCAGCCAGGGCGCAAGGCAAGACGAGCTAGAGGGCTTTCAGCAGCGTATGCCGCAGAAACCCAAACCCCCGGCCGGCGTGAAGGACATTTGAAAAGCGGCTATGCGCGATGAGGTATGAGGAACGAGCAAAAGCGATGCAACCCCAAGCTCTTGGCTGACAGCTCACCGCTCATAGCTGCTTGTTCTCATTTTCCTTCGATGAACTTCACCAGGCTGTCGGGATCCAGGGCGCCCACATGGCGGCGTACTTCCTTGCCATTGCCGTCGATGACAATCAAGGTCGGGTAGGCGTTCAGCTTGTATCGGTCGGCCAGCCGCTTGCCTTCCTCGTTCGGCGTACCGTCCACGGTCTCCACCATGATGGACAGCGGGACGACCTTGGTGAGGGCGCTCTGCGCCGTGTGCGTGGGGAAAACTTTCTTCTGAAGCATCTGGCAGGGGCCACACCACTCCGCCCAGAGATCCATGAAGATCAGCTTGTTCTCAGCCCTGGCCCGTTTTTGGGCGGCGGCCAAGCTGTGTTCCCAGCCCACCGCCGGGCCTTGGGCGAACATGGGCACCGTGAGAGCAGTGAGGACCGTGAGGGTAGCGGCAAGGCGCATGGGGGACTCCGTTCAGCTAGTGGGATGCCGCCAATTGCCCCAGCGTTCCCTCGCTAGCCGAGGATAACGCAATCTGAAAAACGGTCGTGGCCCACACCGGAAACGAAAATCTCTCCTCCCCCTAACCACATGTAGCCCTACCCCGTAACACTCCACGACCCGGTCTTCCACCCAACCCAACAACCTGGAGACTTCCATGCGCCCTTTGCTCGCCCCCCTCGCCCTGGCTTTCGTCACCTTCCTTCCCATGGCCGCTCAGAACCCGACCCGTTTTATCAAGGTGGACGTGATCGGAAAATCCTTCAAAGGCCACCATCACGGTGAGGATGGTCCCTCGGAAGTCCACATCCGCATGCCCCTGAATTTGGCCAAAGGCATTCTGGAAACCATCTCTGACCAGGAGATCAGCATCAACGGCACGTTGGATTCAGACAGCGGATCCAAGAAGGTCAACAAGACCCAGAAGCTCAAGCTGGATCAGATCGTAAAGCTCTTGGAATCCGCCCACCCCGGCGACATGCTCCTTGAAATCACCACCAACAAGGGTGACCACGTGAAGGTGGCGGTGGAGTAGAACCAGGCGCTTTTTCCGCATTCCCTGCCCCGCCCGAAATGGCGGGGCATTTTTTATTTTCGGCAGGTAGCCTGAAACCATGGAATCCAACGTCTCCTTCCGCGTTCGCTACATCGAAACTGACGCCATGGGCATTGTCCATCACGCGTCATTCCTGGCCTGGCTGGAGCTAGGGCGCACGGAACTCCTGCGGGAATTGGGACAGAGTTACCGCGAATGGGAAAAGGCCGGAGTTCACCTCACGGTGGGCGAAGTCCATCTGAAATACCGCGCGCCCGCTTATTTCGATGACCTTCTGGAAATCCATACGACCATCCTGGAATCAGGCCGCCGCCGCGTGGTTTTCGGCTACCGCGTCACCCGTGAAGACGCCCTGCTGGCGGTCGGCCACACCATCCATCTCGTCACTGGGGGCGATGGCAAAGCAAGGGTGCTCCCGGAGGAATTCCGCCGCCTGCTCGGTACTTGAAAGATTCCTCTGCGGCGCAACCGCGCGCGCCGAATCGAAAATCTGAAATCAAAAATCGAAAATCAGAGGGTCCCTACCCTTTCCACGCCTCCATGGGCATTCGCATGGCCATGGCCAGAAGGTTGGCCAGGGCATCCATGAGGCGGCGGGTCTCCATGGAAAAGGCATCGGGCTGGAAACTCTGAAAGCTCACCAATCCGAAGGGCCGCTCGCCCCAACCCAGGGGAATGCCATACCAGCTCTGGGGCACCAGGCCGCTGATGCGCTCGGCTTCGGAAAAGGCCGCGCCTTCGGCCTTGGCATCCTCCAAAGTGCGGATGTAGAGCGGCTGGTGGGCCAGGATGGCCTTGGCCGTAAGGCCGCCTTCCACGCTCATCATCCGGGATGGAGTATTCCGGGCCCGGCCGCCCTCGTGATAGATGACCCAATGCAAACGATCCGCGGGGTAATCCGCGATGGCCACATAGAACGACGCGAGGTTCAGGGGGCGGAAGCTCAGGTCCAGCAAGGTCTCCGCCAAGACACGATGGTCCATGCCCGGCCGCAGACGCTCCAAGGCCATGAGTAGCAGGCCCTTTTCCTGATCCAGGTGATTCATCAGCTCCTGGATCTCCACCATCTCGTTGCGCAGGACGTTTCGCTCCTGCTCCACCTGGTTAAGGCGGGATTGGAGGTCCTGCATTTCCTTGCGAGAGGGGCCAAAAAGGTTGCTCATGTGGTCAACTGGAGTGATGCGGATCATACGCCCAATTTCGCTTTTCAATACCCTTTCTCGGAAAGTCGAGCCGGTGGTGCCCATCACCCCCGGCGAGATCAAGGTGTATACCTGCGGTCCCACGGTCTACAACTTCGCCCATATTGGCAATCTGCGGACCTTTCTGTTTCAGGATTTGATGAAGCGGACTTTCATGGCCGCAGGATACAAAGTTCGCCACTGCATGAACATCACGGATGAGGAGGACAAGATCATCCGCGATTCGCAAAAGGACTTGCCTGCGGACGCCACCAACGAGAATCGCCATGCGGAAATGAAGGTTCTAACAGAACGCTACACGGCCTATTTTCTGGAAGACTTGGCCGCCATCCAGATCCTGAAACCCGATGAGATGCCCAAGGCCACGGATCACATCGAACACATGAAAAAACTCACACAGGGTTTGATGGACAAGGGCCTGGCCTACGAGCGCGAAGGCTCGGTCTATTACCGCATCGCTGGTTTCAAGGACTACGGCTGCCTGGCCCATTTGGACCGCGAGGGCATGCAGTTGGGCGCCTCGGTGGATGTGGATGAATACGAGAAGGACCAGGCTCAGGATTTCGTGCTGTGGAAGGCCGCCAAGGAAGGCGAGCCCACCTGGGATTCCGCCTGGGGCCCCGGCCGCCCAGGCTGGCACATCGAGTGCTCGGCCATGGGCATCGAGCATCTTGGGGATCGCGTGGACATCCACACTGGCGGCGTGGATCTCATCTTCCCCCACCACGAAAACGAGATCGCCCAAAGCGAAGGCGCGCTGGACCATCGCTGGGTCAACCATTGGGTCCACGGGGAATTCCTGATGGTCGAAGGCGAGAAGATGTCCAAGTCCCTGGGCAACTTCTTCACGCTCCGCGATCTGGTGGAAGAAAAAGGCATCGACCCCATCACCTTCCGCTACGCCATTCAAAGCAACCACTACCGCAAGCTTCTAAACTTTTCGTTCGAGGGCCTTAAAGCTGCCGAAAACTCCCGGAACCGCATTCGCGCATTCCGGCGGCGCATGGAGGGCAACGGAAACATTGGCGGCGGCGGTGAATGGAAGGAATCCATTGATCCGCTAAAGAGGTTAGATGAGGCCCGAGAGGCATTTTGGAAAGCCATGGCCGACGACCTAAATACCCCTGAGGCTCTCGCCGCCCTCTTCACCCTCATCAACGACATTAACGCCCAGGACGACCGTGTGGTTCTCACCCGGGACGAACGTGATGCGGTACTTTCCTTTCTGGATGAGAGCAATTCGATCTTTCAAGCGTGGCCCCATGAATTAAACCCACAAGAGGCATTGGACTCTGGCAATCCTTTTGAACGGATCAACTCCCATCTGGGCCTCTTTGCTTGGTATTCATTTACGGGAAACAAGTTCCTAGGACGCATTGTTCGCAGCAACAAAAAACACGACCTCACCTGGGTGATGGAACTCATCACCGAATACGGACCTGACCTATTGCAATCGGCGCAAAGTCACTACATCTCCTTCAGGGATGGCCTACTTTCTAGGGGTAACTCGAAAATCCCCAGAATTGGCGCAACCCTTACCGAAGAAGAAGAGAACGCCCTGTCCCTTGGTCGAAATCTGTTGGAGCAAATCAAAGCATTCCACACTTCACCTATGTCTTCTGATGAGGAAAAAGTTCAAATACTCGTGAAGGAACGTAGCGCCGCAAAAGTCGCGAAGAACTGGGCAAAAGCTGATGCCATCCGCGATGAACTCAAGGCCATGGGCATCATCGTGGAAGATCGGAAGGATGGGACCGTGGGCTGGCACAAGGGCTGAAAAAATGCGGCCCCGAAGGGCCGCATCTTCATTGAACCTCGTACCTCAAGCCTCGTAGCTCACGCCTGTTTCCCTCACACCTGCTGCGTGCAGTGCTTGCAGCGGGTGGCGGCTTTGGGAATGGTTTCCAGGCAGCCGGGACAGGTCTTGGTGTCGATCATGACGGGCTCTTCCTTCTTCTTCAGGGAACCAAAGCCCTTCACGAAGACCAGGAAGACCACCAGGGCGACGCAGATGAAATCCACGGTGGCACCCAGGACGGACCCCACCTTAAAGGGTCCGGCCAACATGGCTCGCCAATCGCCCCCGGGAACCGCCATACCCACGAGGGGCATGATGATGCCCTCGACCAAGGCCGTGACGATTTTCCCGAAAGCCACACCGATGACGACGGCCACCGCCAGATCTAAGACATTGCCCTTGGCAATGAAATCCTTAAAGTCACGGCTCATGGACATGCAAACCTCACAAATGGGCAGTAATTTTCATACTTTGCGCCCCACCCTGGACTCCGTGCAAGGAATAATGCGGCTCCCCCTTGGCCCGACCGCATGCCCTGTGCGATGCTTACGCACTCATTCCAACGAGGAGAAATTATGGCTGAAGGAAAAAGTTCATCCGTTCTGAAATGGGTCGGGATCGGCTGCGGGGTGATTCTGCTGCTGGTCGGCGGTTCTTGTGTGGGCCTCTATTTCCTCGGCAAACGAGCCGTCAGTAAGGCCGCGGCCGAAGGCAAGAGCTTCGCGGCCAAGATCCAGGTGGCGGGCGTGGCGATGATGAAGCCCTCTGTGGTTTCTCTGTTGCCGGTCGCGGATCATCCCGCCGCGAACAAAGCCTTCAATGATCTCAGTGCCAAGGCCGCTTTGCTGACGGAAGCCGATAGCCGCGAGTTGCAGCAGGCCATGCAGGAGTTTGGTCAGGACAGTTCCGCCGCCGGCAACGATATGAACGCCCGGGCCGCCGCCGCGAAAAAATTCGCCGCCGTCATCCAGGGCTTGTTCGATCTCGGCC
>JANXXC010000243.1 GCA_025350765.1 Holophagaceae bacterium
GGTGGATTCCCAAGGCCACTTCCACCATCACGCCGGATTTAGAGGTGCCTTGGACATTGGCGCTCTCGAAGCCCACGAGATTCAGTTCGACGCTGTACTTCTCCGCCAGCCGGGCGCCAACGCCAACCAGGGGCTTCACCCCATTGGTGAAGGGTCCCTTAACCTTAGAGCTGGTGCCATCGGAAAAGGAGGTCAGGCGATCCGCCCTGAACTGGGAGGCCCGCAGACCGCCTTGAACGTAGATATCCTCGCGGATCACCGCCCAGCGATACATGGCCGAAGCATAGTAGCCATCGGTCTTATCGTTCTGCGCGGTGCCCTTGCTCACCACCGTGGTGCTCGGGAAGTAGCGGTAGCCCCCATCGAACACCAAACTCTGGTTGCGGGTCAGGATGTAGGCGCCAAACATGGCCACGCCATAATTCTTGGACTGGCCGATGCCGGCCTGATCGGCGCCGCTGAAATTGCCCGCCACAAGCTTGAACCCCGCATCCCAGCTCTCCTGGGCCTGGGCCGAAGAGGCCGCACACGTGATCAATAGGGCCGGAATCAACAAACGGGAACGCAGCTTCATAGTAGAACTCCTTCCAACAGCATCCTGGATTCACCCGGGATTTGCCAGCTTCCCTCCCATGTCTTCGGCAAACCTTAGGTTCCACGGGTCAAACCCGCGTGAAAGAATGAAAGTTTGGAGTTGGACATGCCCCGCGCACTGCTTTCGGTCTACGACAAAACCGGCCTTCTGGATCTGGCCCGTGGCCTGAAGACCTTGGGCTGGGATCTGCTCGCCACCGGGGGCACTTTGAAGGCTCTGCGGGACGCGGGCCTTGAGGTCATGGAAGTGGCCGACTACACTGGCGCCCCGGAATGTTTCGAAGGGCGGGTGAAGACCCTTCACCCGAAAATCCATGGCGGCCTGCTGTTCCGCCGGGAATCCAGCGACCACGTGGCCGATGCTCTGCGGCTCGACATCGCGCCCATTGACCTCGTAGTCGTGAACCTCTACCCATTCGAAGCGACCACCGCCAAACCCGGCGTCACCGTGGAGGAATGCATCGAGCAAATCGACATCGGCGGCCCTTCCATGCTCCGCAGCGCCTCCAAAAACCACGGCGCCGTGACGGTGCTCGCGGATCCCGCCCAATATCTCGAATTCATCGAGAAACAAAAGGCGGGCACCTGGTCCCTCGAGGATCGCCGGCGCTGCGCCCTTACGGCTTTTAGGCGCACCGCGGCCTACGATTCTGCCATCTCCACCTGGATGGAATCGCAGTTCGCACCCGCCGCCGAAGAACTCCCCGATGCCCTGGATCTGCGCCTTTCCAAACGTCAGGGCCTGCGCTACGGCGAGAATCCCCACCAGCCTGCGGCTTTCTACATCGAGTCCGGGTCCGAGATGGAGGGCATCGCCGCCTGTGAACAATTGCAAGGCAAGGAACTCTCCTTCAACAACCTACTAGATGCGGACGCCGCGGCTCGGCTGGTCTGGCAGTTGGAGGCTCCAGGCTGCGTCATCGTCAAGCACAACAATCCTTGCGGCGCCGCCGTGGCGAGCCATCCCCTCGACGCCTTCCACAAAGCTCTAGCGGGTGATCCGCTTTCAAGTTTTGGTGGGATTGTCGCGTTCAACCGGCCCCTCGGTGTCGAAGTGGCAAGGGCCATGGCTCAGAATTTCTGGGAAGTAATTTTGGCTCCAAGCTTCACCGAAGAAGCCTTGGCGATCTTCTCCGCAAAAAAACAATTACGTCTGCTGAGGACCCCCCACCGATGGCCATTGTCGGCATCGGGCCTGGACCTCCGCAGCATCGGAGGCGGCTTTCTGGTGCAGCGGCCCGACGACCAGTTTTCACCCTTCGAGAAATGGGAAGTGAAGGCCACCGGCAGCGGCCCCAAGCCCACGCAGGAAGATCTCGTACTCGCGCAAAAACTCGCCAAAGCCGTGAAGTCCAACGCCATCGCGCTGGTGAAGGGTGGCGCTGCGGTAGGCATCGGCGCGGGTCAGATGTCCCGCGTGGATAGCGTGGACATCGCCTGCCGCAAGGCCGGAGAGCGGACCAAAGGTTCGGTGCTCGGAAGCGATGCCTTCTTCCCTTTCCCGGACGGGTTGGAGCTGGCCGCCAAGCACGGCGTCCGCGCCTTCGTGGAACCTGGCGGTTCCCTGCGTGACGCCGAGGTCATCGCCGCCGCGCAGAAACTAAACGTGTGGCTCTTCTTCAGCGGCATGCGGCATTTCAGACACTAAGAGATCAGGAACCGCGAAATGCGCCAAAACACGCTAAAAAAAACTGAGATGGCCGCCTTATTGTTCCCCGACGAGAGCTACGCGCTCATGGGGGCTGCATTCGAGGTTTACAAGGAACTGGGGCCAGGTTTTCTCGAAGGGGTTTATGAATCAGCCTTCGCGCGTGAGCTTGAAAAGCGCGGCATTCCATTCCGCCGACAGGTTTCCTTCGACGTGCTCTACAAAGGCGAACCCCTCGACAAACATTACATTTGCGATCTCGTGACTTACGGAAAGATCATTGTCGAATTGAAAGCCATCCGTGCGATCACAGATATCGAGATGGCCCAGGTTCTGAGCTATTTGAAAGTCACGGGACTCTCACTGGCCTTGATTCTGAATTTCTCCGCTCACGATAAGCTGGAGTGGAAACGGGTGGTCCTATCCGGGGATTGACCCGCTTTTTTATTTCGCGATTTTTCGCGCCTTTTCGCGGTTGACCATGAAAACCTCTGAACTCCGCAAGCGATTCCTGGATTACTTCGTGGCCCAGGGCCATCGCCAGGTGTCTTCTTCGTCCGTGGTTGGGCCCGCCGACGACCCAACGGTCATGTGGACCAATTCGGGGATGATTCAGTTCAAGGACGTGTTCTTAGGTAAAGAGAACCGCGACTACAGCCGCGCCACCTCGAGCCAGAAATGCCTGCGCGCCGGCGGTAAACACAACGACTTGGACCAGGTGGGCTTCACGGCGCGGCATCACACCTTCTTCGAGATGCTCGGCAATTTTTCTTTTGGCGATTACTTCAAAGCTGACGCCATCCGCTTCGCCTGGGATTTGGTGACGGGCCCGGTTTCCGAAGGCAAGCTGGGCATTGATGCCTCAAGGCTTTGGGTGACGGTGTTTGAAGGCGCCGATGGCGTGCCCGCCGATACCGAAGCTGAAGAAATGTGGAAGGCCGTTGGCGTCTCGCCAGATCGCATCACGCGCTGCGGCAAGAAGGATAATTTTTGGCAGATGGGCGACACGGGCCCCTGCGGGCCCTGCTCGGAGATCTTCTACGACCGCGGCGAAAGCTACCCCGGCGATGTCACGCCCAACGGAGAAGGCGACCGCGTCATGGAGATCTGGAATCTGGTCTTCATGCAGTACGTGCGAGATGCCCAGGGCAATCTCTCTCCCCTGCCCAAGCCCAGCATTGACACCGGCATGGGCCTGGAGCGCACCGCCAGCATTCTGCAAGGCGTGGACAGCAACTACGAGATTGATCTCTTTAAGCCCATTTTCGAGGCAATTCGTTCGATTGAACCCAACCTTCGCGGATTCTTTAAAATCGAGGATCCAGAAGAGCGCACCACCAAGCTGAACAAATATCTTCTTGGAAGAGATGTTCTATCGAACGACCCTACTCATCGAATTGCCGAACAAGTCATCGCCGATCACATCCGCGCCGCGACCTTTATGACTTTCGATGGCATCGTGCCCAGCAACGAAGGTCGAGGCTACGTGCTGCGCAAGATCGTTCGACGAGCCTTGCGCTTCGGGAAGAAACTGGGAATTGAAGGTGCGTTTTTCGCGGATCTGGTTTTTTCAGTCGTCAAGTCCATGGACGATGCTTACCCCGAGCTGAGTGCTGAGCAGGGCCGCATCTGGAAGGTGTTGATCCGAGAAGAGCAGCAGTTCTCCGTGACGCTTACTGCGGGACTGCGGCAACTGGAAGCCTGCGACGTGAGTGGCGGCGCGCTGTCCGGCGCTGACATTTTCAAACTCTATGACACCTTCGGCTTCCCCGTCGATCTCGTGGAGGACTGGTGCCTCGAACGGAATCTAAACTGCGATCTCGAAGGCTTCCAGACGGCCCTCGCCGAACAGAAGGCCAAGGGCCGCGCCGCTATGAAGACCCATGACCAACGTCTTTCGGGGGATTTCGCGGTGTTGGCGGAACTGCCCGCCACAGAATTTCTCGGCTACGAAAGCACCGAATCCGATGCGAAGGTATTAGCCCTATTCGATGTATCCAACAAGCGGGTGGCCGCGCTATCCGGCGAAGGCTCCGTGCTGCTGGACCGCACGCCCTTTTACGCCATGGGCGGCGGCCAAGTGGGTGATAAGGGACGCCTCTCTTACGGCGGAACCAACGCCGTAGTGCTGGATTGCACCACGCCCGCCTCCAAGCGAAGCCTCCACAAAGTGGACGTCCACGGCGAATTGAAGGAGGGCGATATCGTCCATGCCACTGTGGACGCCGATCGTCGCGCCAAAATCCGCGCCCATCACACAGCTACGCATCTACTTCACGCAGCCCTGCGAGAAGTGTTGGGTACTCATGTGAAGCAAGCAGGCAGCGTTGTTGATGACGCGCACCTGCGCTTCGATTTCACACACTTTGCGCCCATCGAGCCCGATCAAATGGCCGAAATCGAACGGCTGGTGAACGAACAGACGCTGAAATCCCAAGCCACCAGCGTGAAGGAAATGGCCATTGATGAGGCCCTGGCCGCAGGCGCCATGGCGCTCTTTGGCGAGAAGTACGGGGATCGAGTTCGCGTCATGTCCGTACCTGGCTTTTCGGTGGAACTCTGCGGCGGCACACACGTCTCCAGCACCGGCGAAATCGGTTTGGTGAAAGTCACCAGCGAAGGCGCGGTGGCCAGCGGCGTGCGGCGCATCGAGGCCGTGGCGGGCGCAGCCGCCCTGAAACTGCTGCAGGATGATGAGGCCCTCATCACAACTCTTTCTCGCCAAGCCAACGCGGGACGCGAAGCTTTGGGCACGCTGATTCACGCGAAGGATTCGCGCATCGCAATGCTCGAAAAAGAGTTAAAGGAAGCCAAGCTCAAAGCCGCCAGTGGAGGAGGCAGCGCCGAGAAGGTGGAGCAGGTCAAAGCGTTAACTCTCGTCACCTTGAGCGTCGAAGGTCTGGAAGGCAATGCGCTGCGAGAGCTGATGGATCAAGTGCGCACGCGCCACCAAAATGCAGTGATCGCGCTCGCGTCGAAAGTCGCCGATGACAAGCTCGCAATGCTCGTTTCCGTGTCGCCAGGACTCAACGCCGATGCGGGCGCGCTGCTGAAACTGATGGCGCCACACATCGACGGACGGGGTGGCGGAAAGAAGGATCTTGCCCAGGGTGGTGGTGCCAAACCGGATGGCATCATCGCCGCTTTCGAGGCTTTGAAAGCCTCGCTGTAGCGTTATGCTCCGCATCCCTTGGTGGCTGCCGGCCCTGATCATCGGGGCCGCGCGGCTGCTCTGGCCGCAGCATCCGTGGATCGCGGTGCTGGCCTATCATGGGGTCTGTTTAATCGGCCTGCGCGGACCCTTCAAGTGGGGCCGTCTGGGCCGCGCCTGGATCCCCATCGCGGTGGCCTTCGCGCTGCTGCCCTTGATCCTGCTGATGCCACCCCTGCCCTTCTTCCCACGTACTCAAGTCGCCACATTGATAAGCCATTGGCCTGCGGGGTTGTGGGCCTGGGCGATCTACTCTTTCATCTTCAATGTGGCCATCGAAGAAGGTTTTTGGCGGGGCACCTTGGTGCGCGAAAAGCCTTGGCCCGCTTGGGTTCACGGCCTCGCCTTCGGCCTGCATCACTTTGTCGCGGGCCTGTTGCAATTCGGCTGGGCTTGGGCCGTGCCCGCCTTTCTGTTGCCATCTCTTATCGGAATGTTTTGGGCTCAAAGCGCGCGGCGCAGCGGCGGCCTGGGCATCGCGCTGCTCACCCATTTGTGGGCGGACGCCGCGCTCGTGCTGCTGGTGCTTTCGCAACTGCGATAGTCTTTTCGGTGCCATCGGGAGCCCTCATGCGCCGCCTCTGCCTCATCACCGCCGCTAGCCTTTCTCTTTTCGCTCAAACGCCGCAAATCCGTCCCCAGCGGCCTATCCACACCTTTTCCATCGTGGCGCGAGATCCCATCAGCGGTGATCTGGGTGTGGCGGTGCAAAGCCACTGGTTCAACGTGGGCAGCGTGGTGATTTCGGCGGAACCCGGCGTGGGCGCCGTTGCGACGCAGAGCATCCCGGACCCGGCCTATGGCCCCTTGGGATTGCAATTGATGAAGGCGGGCAAGAGTGCGCCGGAGGCCCTGAAGGCGCTGCTTTCCGTGGATGCCGAAGCCGCCGTGCGTCAAGTGGGCATGGTGGACTCGCAAGGCCGCGCGGCGTCGCACACCGGCGACATGGACATCCCCGAAGCGGGCGGCATCGTGGGTGAAGGCTTCGCCGTGCAGGCCAACATGATGGGCAAGAATACCGTCTGGCCCGCCATGGCGAAGGCCTATCGAGAGGCACTGAAAGACCCCAAGCTCGACCTCGCGGATCGGCTGCTGGCGGCCCTTCGCGCGGCTCAAGGCGAGGGCGGTGATTTTCGCGGCATGCAGAGCGCGGCCATCCTCATCGTCAAAGGAAGGCCGTCCGGCCAGCCCTGGAACGACAAACTTTTTGATCTTCGGGTGGAGGACAACGCCGATCCCATTTCCGAATTGGCGCGGCTTATTCAATTACAGCGCGCCTACTCGCTCATGAATGCTGGGGATGCCTTCGTCTCCAAGAATCAATGGAAGGAGGCGCTGGAGGCCTACTCAAGCGCGGCCAAGCTCGCGCCACAGATCGTGGAGCTGCCCTATTGGCACGCCGTCGCGCTGGTGAATGGTGGGCGGGTTCAAGAGGCTCTTCCCATTTTCAAGGAGGTCTTCCGCCGTGAACCCAAATGGCGGGATGCCGCCCGGCGCTTGGCGAAGGTGAAGCAACTCCCCAATGACGACGCCCTGCTGAAACTCATCGAAGCCCAATAGGGGCGGGCATTGGTTGTTCTTGCATCGTGATCAGAGAGGTCTTGGGTTTGATTGAACAAAAATTCGAGGGGACAGGCCGCGTTGCGCCTGCCCCCTCGGGCTTCACCGAATCCGAGTTAGAGAGGCGGCTCGACCACCGTAGCCATCTGCAAGACTGCCGCAGTCTGCGCTAGCACCCTGCCGTTCATGGTCGCGCGAGTCAGCAGCGTGACGTCGGTCTTGCAGAGCAAGACGCCTTCGAAGTGCGCGCCGGTGCCTATGGCCACGTTGCCCGCCACCACCCAGTAGATGTTCTTCGCCTGGGCGCCACCCGCCAAAATCATGTGCTGGACCGAAGCCATGCTCAGGTTTCCGGTCGTCTGGAAGATCCATACATCGTTCTTGCCGCCAGTGATGGTCACGTCCGCCAGGACGGTGATCCCACTCGTCCATTTATAGAGACCCGGAGCTAGGGTCAGCCCGCTGATGTTGCCGGTGCCTAACTCTAGAAAGTCGGGCCCTGGTCGGCTCATCGCGTCGGTGTAGGCCGTCTCCATGTCCGAGACCGCAGTGGTCAATTGGGAGGGAGTCGGCACCGCATCGTCGGCCGCGAAGGCCTTGCCGATAACCTAGTCAGAGGTCCAAAAGGCGTTCGTGGAGTCCTGAATCAAGGAAAAGCCGGTCATGGCGGTCGCGGCGATCGGACTGACCGCGATGTTGCCCTTTACTGTCGAAGGCGGCACCGTGGAAATTCCAGTCTTGGCCAAGATCGCGTAGTTGCCTGCCGTCCCGAGGCTCACGCGGGAAGGCCCGTTCGCGCTCGCAGTGCCCGCGAGGGCAAACATCAACACGAGAACCCCAAGATGGGTCGAAGGTAGCTTGCAACCGTTCCTGCGAAAAAATTGATGGGTCATGACATTTTCCTTTGGGGCGGAGTAGTCCGCTGAACCGAAGAATGGGCTCACCATCAGCGGCAAGTTGCCTCAATGCGCTAATGACCCCTGACGCGTGGCGAGTGGGGCAATTGCCTGGACCCTGGGTCCCTAGGGCTTGATACGGATTCGATGCCAAAATGAATAATTTCAACACAAAGGCACAAGAACTCGGGAGTAATAGACGGTGCGGTGTCGTTCGCAATTTATCTAGAGGTGCTGCGGCAGGAACGAGATACAGGCCAAAATGGGATGATCTGGAAAGTACTGCTCATTTCGAAACGGCCCCAAACTCCACCAGAATTTCCCACCGGCCTCGATCGCCGCAAGAATCGGGTGGGCGGCCTGTTGCTAAGCTTCGAAGCTGATCTCGGGAGGAATCATGAGCCTGAGCGATTACAGCAAGGTCGAACAAACCATCCGGTTCATCGAGTCGCGGGTGCATGCGCAACCCAACCTCGCGGAAGTGGCGGAAGAAGTCGGTCTCAGCGAATTTCATTTCCAGCGACTTTTTCAACGCTGGGCGGGGGTGAGTCCCAAACGTTTTCTTCAGTTTCTGACCCTTGAGGAAGCGAAGAAAATGCTCTCGGAATCCAAGAGTCTTTTGGAGACGAGTCTGGATGTGGGGCTCTCGGGTCCCAGCCGCTTGCATGATCTTTTTTTGAACTTTGAAGGCATGACGCCTGGGGAGTACAAGGCCAAAGCTTCAGGCCTCACGGTCCATTGGGGTGTGGAAGAAACGCGATTCGGGCCCGCGCTCTTCGCGGCGTTGGATCGCGGGTTGTGCGGATTGTCTTTCCTGGTGGAGGGTGGGCCCGAAGAGGCCTTTGAAACCCTGCGCGAAAGGTGGCCCGCGGCCAAGCTGGAGGCCTCGCCCCTGCTGATCCGTGGCTATGCCGAGGCCTTCAACCAGCGAATCGAAGGGAAGGCCCATCAGCCCCTCAGCCTGGTACTCAAGGGGACTCCCTTTCAAATAAAAACCTGGGAAGCCCTGCTTCGCATTCCACCGGGACGGGCCCTGGCCTATGGGGATCTGGCGCAGATGGTTGGAGCTCCTGGAGCTTCCCGGGCCATCGGCTCGGCGGTGGGCCAGAATCCCATCGCCTGCTTGATCCCCTGCCATCGCGTGATCCAGTCCACGGGTGCCTTCGGCCACTACCATTGGGGCGCTCCACGCAAGCAGGCCATCTTGGGTTTCGAGCGCGCGCGAAGGGCTTAGAAAACCAGGTCGTATTGAATCTGCCTCCACGTTGAGGCCACGTCCTACGTCCGCCTTTTTTGATCAATCCCTCCCTTCCATCTGAGTTCCATCGAAAGGTCCACGCCATGATCCAACACGCCCCCGGACAATTAATGACGGTGAACGGCAAGAAGCTGTGGGTCGAGCGGGAGGGCGAAGGCGAACCCCTGATCGTCCTCACGGGCGGCCCCGCTGATTCGCACTTTCTACTCCATCCCACTTTTTCTCGGCTCGCCGATCAGTTCGAAATCATCTACTACGACTACGCGGGCCGCGGCCGTTCCGAAGCTCCGTCCGAAGCCACCTTCGCCGGGGACGTGGAGGATCTGGAAGGCCTGCGCAAGGCCCTCGGTTTCGAGACATGGAACGTCTACGGCTTTTCCTATGGCGGGCTGGTGGCCCAGGCCTTCGCGCTGGAGCACCCCGAGCGCGTGACGCGCCTCGTGCTGGCCAACACGCTCCACAGCCCTGAAATGTGGCAGCGGAACCACGAGAACATCAATCGAGAACTTGAGAATCAATTTCCAGAAGTCTGGGACGAGATCCTGAAGTTGAAGGCTCAGGGCGTGCACTCCAGCGATCCCCGCATGCGGAGCCATTTCAACATTCACAGTCCCCTGATCCGCTTCCACGATGCGTCCAACCGCGCGCTGATGCCGGATCTGTCCGACGAGATTAACCCGCGGGACTTAGATCTTTACTTCCGCTTCGTCGGCCAGGACATCGACTGGTTCGTGGGCGGCGAGGTGGCGAAGATCCCCGATTTCCGTCCCCGCCTCAAAGAGCTGACGATGCCCATGCTCATCCTCGCCGGTCGCTATGATCGAGCGCTCTATCCTAAGCTCCAATTCGAATTCAAGAAGGCCGCGCCCCAAGCGGAGTTTGTGATGATGGAGAAGAGCGGGTCGTATTCCCATGTGGAAGAGCCCGACACGCTGTTTCCGGTGGTCCGGGTCTTTCTCTCCCGGTGATCGGAATTCATGGACGGCTCACCCCTCCCAGGTTTGATGGAGTTTCCACACCTCGCGGATAGTCGTCACACCTTCTGGGAAATGCGCCGTGAAATCCGTTCGGAAATGAGCGGTGTGGTCGTTCAGGTAGCGGTCCAAATCGGCCTGGGTGCTGGCTTCGTAGCGGGTTCGGAATTTCAGGGGCGATGCCTGCTCAAAAACAATCGCGGTGAAACAACCCGAGGCCATGATTTCCGGAATGTGTTTCTCCCGCATGTATTGCTCGAAGGCCGCCGCCCGTGCGTCATCCACCTCAACCGTCACTTCGTAGGCGACCATGTCATTTCCCAAAAGAAAAGAAGACCGCGCCGACCCATTATCGCGTCAGGACTTCCTGGACCTTGGCCCGGATCTGGGCCGGGGTGTAGGGTTTCTGGATGAAGCCCGCCAAACGCTTGCCAAGCAAAGGCGAGGCCAGGATGGATTCTGGGAACCCGGAACTCAGGAGCACCCGGACCGAAGGCCAATGGGCGGCGATTTCTCGGAAGGTGGCTTCGCCGCCCATTTCCGGCATGGTCATGTCCAGCAGCACCAGGGATACCTTGTCCCCATGCTGGTCCATCAACTCCAGGGCCTTGAATCCGCTGTTGGCTTCCAGAACCTTGTAGCCCGCGAGCCGAAGGCACTCCGCGGCCACCTCGCGAACCACGTCTTCGTCGTCCACCACGAGAATAAGACCTTCCTTCCCAAGGCCCAGTGGCGTCGATTCCAGAGGGGGTTGAGGCGCGGTCGTGGCGGGGCTCAGGGCGGGGAAATAGATGCAGAACGTGGTGCCCCGGCCCG
>JANXXC010000246.1 GCA_025350765.1 Holophagaceae bacterium
GCGCAGGGCGCCAGCGGAAGCATCCCGCCTTTGAGCGGATTCGAAGCGCGCCGCCCAGCAGCCGCCCGAACCGCAGAGCAGGGGCTCACCTCCGGCTTCCTCCAGGGACCGTCGGACCTCCGCCAGGGGCGGACACACATAGATCGCCGCGCCGGTCAGATCGTTGCGCCAGGGCGGGGCTTGGCCTTCTCTGAGACCGCTTAAGGGATCTGGAAAGGGATAACCAACCGAAGAAAGCGCGCGGTAGACCGAAGGTGTTCCCACATGGAGCCCTGGGTTGACGATGAGCAAAGGTTCCAGGGGGATATCCCGAAGGGGGAAGACTCGCTCGCCCCGGCCGAGCCCCAGCACACTGCCTCCGAGAATGAACAGGGGAACGTCCGACCCCAAGGAAGCCGCCAGACTCAACAACGTTTTTTGCGGAAGATCGAGTTCGAAGAGTTCGTTTCCCAGCTTCAAAGCCGCCGCCGCATCGCTGCTGCCGCCACCCAATCCGCCTCCGTGGGGGATCCGCTTTTCCAGGTGCAGCTTCGCGGGGAGGGATCGCCGCGCCTCGCGCTCCAACAGCCTCCAAGCCCGCATCACGAGATTGGATTCGTCCACCGCGAGACCTTCCGACGCCGGCCCCGAAAGGCTCAAGCCCAGAGCTTCCGCAGGCTCGGCGCTCAGCGTGTCGGTGAGCTCCGCGATCCCATCCAGGACCGTCGTCACCAATTCCAAATCATGAAAGCTGTCCGCCCGGCGCCCCAGGATGCCGAGGTAGCGATTGAATTTTGCGGGCGCGAGAAAGGTCAGGGACATGGCGCTACAAGCCATCCTCCAGCTCGAATTCCGGATCGGGAATCGAGAGGATGTCAGGGCCGTCCTTGGTGATGGCGACATCGTGCTCGAACTGGGCGCTCAGGCCGCCGTCCTTGGTGCGAACGGTCCAGCCGTCGGGCTCGACGATGCATTTGGGAGAGCCGGTATTCAAGATAGGCTCGATGGTGATGGTCATGCCCGGTTCCATGCGGAACCCAGTGCCGGGGCGCTGATCCGCGTAGACCACTTGGGGATCCTCGTGCAGATCCCGGCCGATGCCATGGCCGATGTATTCGCGCACGATGCTGTAGCCGCGCTCTTCGGCGAAAGTCTGCACGGCGGTGGCCATGTCGCCCAACCGCAGTCCCGGCCGGCAATGCTCGATGCCCACGTACATGGCCAACTGAGCGGTCTGGATGAGGCGCCTCGATTCCTCGGTGATCTGGCCCACGCCGACGGTCAGGCAAGTGTCGCCGTTGAATCCGTCTAGGCGGCAGCCGCAATCGATGGCGATGACATCGCCCTCTTGTAGGATGTAATCGGTCGGAATGCCATGCACGACTTTGTCATTCACCGAGGTGCAGAGCGTGCCCGGAAATCCATGGTAGCCCTTGAAGTTGGGGACCGCACCGTTCTTCCGGATGTAGGTCTCAGCCAGCTTGTCGAGATCCAAAAGGCTCACGCCGGGCTTCGCCGCTCGGGCCGCCACACGCAGCGCGTTGGCGGCGAGCCGTCCCGCCACGCGGAGTTTCTCGATCTCCTTGCGGCTCTTATAGCGGATCTGTTCGCGGTACAGCACGGGGATCTCCAGAACCACAGTCTACCTTGGGTGTGGGCTAGAATCTTTAGAGCAAGAGGTGGAACGTGAAATCCCGGAAAGCCGCAGCGCTGGTTTTGGTGATGGCGTGCCTGGCGGCTTCGGCATGCGGGAACAAAGCGCCCCGGAAGCCATCGGGAGTGCCCGCGGACGCCTCCTGGCATCGTTACGGGAATGAAAGCGCCTTCATTATTGTGACCCCCGCCGAGCGTGGACTGTGGCATGTCAAGGCCTGGCATGACTTCGGTATCACCATGAAGGCCGACGGCCTTTATGAGCTTCACGGCGCCCCCCACTCGGCCATCCAGGCCAGCGATATCGAAGGTTTCGACGAAGGCGTCCTGCGCCTTAAGGATGGCGGCATGCTGGTGCCGAAACCTTGATGCCCTACACCCGCGAAGAATGGGATTGGATCGAAGCGGAGTGGGCTTTCCACCTGCACGGGCGCAGCGCTTTTCTGAGCAATGAAGACTTTCACCGCTTGCAGATCTGGGAGGGCGAGGGCATAGCTGCGGAACTGATCGTGAACGCCATGGGGGCCTATTTCGAGCGCCGGTCGAAAAAGCCCCGGACCAAATCTTTCGTGAAGGTGGAGCATGTTTCCAAGGACGTGGCCAAGGGATTGAAACTGCGGGAAGCCTCGGACCGCGGCGATACGCCGAAGGTGGATTTCGGGGCCTGGGCCCGTGTCCTGGAGCCTCTCCGCTCGGATCCCAAGGCCCGCCTCGCCTTCGAAGCATGGCAACGGCTCAAGGCCTCTGCGCCCTCCCCGGACGCGCCCGGGTTCCTGGACCACTTCGACGCAGAGCGCTCCGCACGGCGGGCGCTGCTCGCCCTCGCGGAGGAAGGGCTCGGAGCCCAGACCGGCGCCATTCGTCAGGAATTGGAGGCGCGGCTGACAGAGGCCCAGCTCAAGCCTGATTCCTTAGTGTGGAATCGGGCCTTCCAGCATCACTGGGAACTGCGCGTCGCCGAGGCCTGGGGCATTCCATCTTAAGAACGTAAGATGGAAGATTCGCCGAAGGATCACATGAACGACGCCATCTCCCCCGCATCAAGTCCTGAATTTCGCCTTGGAGAGGGTCGCATTAGTGGCCTCATCGGCCTCGTTTGCGGGATGCTCGCCACCGGCGGCGTCTTCTGCCTGCTCTTCCCAGGTTTGCTCACGGCCCCCGAAGCCAAGGATTTCTATGCCCACAACCTAGGCATCTTTAGGGGCCTCATCGAGCTGTTCATCGTGGGAGCTTTCTTCCTGGGGCTGCTGAGCGTGAGGCTGAGTCGCTCGAAAAAGCTCGGCTTGGCGGGCCTGCTTTTTTCGGTCCTGGCGACGCTCATGGGTGGGGCTCAAGCCAAGATTGGCGCCGATTCACCGCGGCCCATCCACTTTGGACTGGACTATTTCTTGCTCGAACTGCTGGTGCTTTGCCTGATCTTTATCCCCCTGGAGCGGATGTTCGCGCGGGTGGAATCCCAAAAGATCCTCAGGGATGGCTGGGGTCTGGACATGCAGCATTTTTTCCTGAGCCACGTGGGAGTGCAGGTGATTTCTTTCCTCATCGCCTGGCCCGCGAAGGTGGCTTTCAGCTGGGCGCTGAGTCCGGCTTTCCAAGCCAAGGTCGCGGCCCAACCTTTCTTGCTCCAGATCGCGGAGATCCTGCTCATCGTGGACTTCATCAGCTACTGGATCCACGTGGCCTTCCACAAGGTCTCTTGGCTTTGGAAATTCCACGCGGTGCACCACTCGCCGGAGCACATGGATTGGCTGGCGGGTTCGCGAAGCCACTTCGTGGACACCATCGTAAACCGCAGCCTGGCCTACATCCCAGTCTTCCTCATGGGCTTCGCCATGGGACCTTTCTTGACCTATCTCACCTTCGTGTCCTTCCACGCGGTCTTCATCCACGCCAACGTGCGCTGGCAGTTCCCGGTGCTGCGCTGGATTCTGGCCACCCCTGAGTTCCATCACTGGCACCACGCCAAGGACGAAGAGGGGATCGACAAGAATTTCGCCGTCTTTCTGCCGGTCTACGACTGGCTCTTTCGCACCGCCCACATGCCGGGCACCTGGCCTAAAGAGCTGGGAGTGGCTGGAGAGCCGCTGCCCCAGACCTTCGTGGGTCAATTCATCTACCCTTTCAAAACGGGCAAATGAGCCCCGTGGTGAACACCGCGGAAGAGGCCTGGAAGGCCGAACTGGAGAACCCGGGCGAGGCGTTCTTTAGGACTTTCGCGACGCGCATCCTGGAACCCGATGGCCTTCGGGACGCGGCCCGGGAAGCGGTGAAAACCCTCATCCCGCTCCTTGATTGGGAAGCCTATCTGCCCCACGTGCCCCATGGATTGATGGGCCTTCGCGGCGTGTTCCGGCTGCGCGACTTGCTCGCCGAAAAAAGCTATCACCGGCTCATGGCAACCCAGATTCACGCCTTTGCCCACGAGGGACGACGGCTCGGCGCGGGGGGCCTCAAATCCATCGGGAAGGGCAGTGGGTCCTGGCAGAACGTGCGCGCTTCCATCACCAAACACCGGCCTTCCATCGCCTATGGCGAGATGCTGGGACTCGAATCTTTATCGGCCTCGGACTTCGCGACGGTTGGAAAACTAGCGGCCCCGGATATGGGGAATGTGGGTCACAAGGCCGTGATGGCGCACCACCTCGAAGCATTGTTTCTCGACATGGATGAGCCCAAGGCCACGGGCAAACGAATGTTGGCCATCGCCGCTTGGCTGGCCGCGACGGAGCCCTGCGATATGTTTTGGAATCAGCGCGCCGCGAAACGTGTGGGGGCGGATGGCTTGAAAGTTGGGATCGCTGCCCCGCATTTGAGCGCTGCGGACCACGCGGCAGGCGCGCGCGAAATCTGCGACCTGGGTCTGGTGGAATTGCTGGATCGCTTCATGGCCCGCATTCGGAATGGCTCCCTCAGTGGCGATCTGTTGTCCATGCTGGTCCTCGCCGCGGCGGAAAAGCAGTTGGATGCTCGCCGCGATCTGGAGGGGAAAACGGCCTGGACCTTCGTGTACCTGGCGACCCACGCAGCACGCCAGATGGAGAGTGGCGATCCCTGTCTTTACGCTCAAGGCGCGGCGCTGGTGAATCTCTTTCCCACGGACGAAGAGACGGGGCGGGTGCAGCCGGTCCCGCCCCGCGTGATGCCCGAGGATTCAGCCGCGGGCTTGCTCGATACCATCCTGGATTCGGAACCGCCCCTGGCGATGTTTCTCTGCGACGCCCTGCGTGATGAGCAAGGCACCGACGCGGTGCTTCGGGTTCTTGCGGAGGCCGCCAGCCAGAACGATCCGACGTTTAACCATAGCCACCATGTCCAGAGCGTTGCCGCCGCCGCGGATCTTGCGCCGCTCCTGCCCGCCCATGTCGTCGCCCCATTGCTGCGAGCCGTCACCAAATCCCTCGCCAACAGCCAGGGCAGCGCGGATCTGGGCCGGCTCGCGGATCGGGCGCTGGCGGGGTGAATGCAAGAATCTGGACACAAAAGAAAAGGAAAGAAGCCGAGGACACAGAAAAAACTAGCCGCAGAATCCGTAGAAGAAGTTGGCTTTGAAAATCCATGTGAATCCGAGAAATCCGTGGCTCAAAATCAATTTTCCTTTTCCCCGTTTTTTCCATTCCTTCCCTGTCTTCTGTGTCCCGTTCTGTCCTCACAACTTAGGCAACTCGGTCTTCCGCGTTGATTCGAAGATCAAACTCGTAACAATCCGGGCCACTTCGGGGCGGGTGGTGAAGGCGTCCAGGGCCAGGTCCCGCAGATGGTGCGCGTCCCGCACGGCCACATGAACTTGGAAGTCGTGCTCGCCGGTGATGTGGAACACCGCCAGCACTTCAGGTAGGGCATGGAGATGTTTCCAAAAAGCCTTCACTTTGGGTCGGCTGTGCTTCTGCAATTGCACCGCGATGAGAGCCTGGAGGCCGATGCCCAGGGCCTCGGGCGCCACGTCCGCATGAAAGCCACGCAGGACCTTGGCTTCCCGCAATCGCTGCACGCGGGTGAGGCAACTGGAAGGCGCGAGGCCCACGGCGGCGGCCAACTCTTTGTTGGAGAGCCGAGCATCATTCTGTAAAAATGCCAATATTTTGAAATCAGTTCGGTCCAAGATGCTTTCCACGGCATTTCTCCGCAATCAATTCGGCTGAAACAAAATTGAGTGAAACCCAGACTAAATGCAACCGATTGTTACCGAGAGGTCCAAATGTTCAATGTTTCGCCATCCTTCGAAACCATGGCGGTCCATGCGGGCCGCGAGGATCTTGCCTCGCTCGGGGTCCACGCGCTGCCCTTGGACCTCTCCAGCACCTATCCGCTCAAGGATCTGGCGCGGGGCGGCGAGAGCCTGGAGTTGATGGCGATGGGGGGCCAAGACAAAGAAAATCCGGTTTACTCGCGGCTTTACAACCCAACCGTGGGGCGCTTTGAAGAGGCCCTGGCTAAGCTCGAAGGCGCCGATGAATCCGTGGCCTTCGCATCGGGCATGGCGGCCCTCACGGCCTGCCTTTTGGCGGCGAAGCAGAAGGGCGGCCATGTGGTGGCTGTGCGTCCGCTCTACGGCGGTTCGGACCATCTCATCGCGTCCGGCCTGCTGGGCCTGGAGGTGACCTGGGCCGAACCGGATGCCATCCATGAGGCCTTGCGGCCCGATACTTCGTTGGTGATCGTGGAGACGCCAGCCAATCCAACTTTGCAACTGGTGGACATTGAATCGGTGGTGGCGCAGGCGGGCTCCGTGCCGGTCCTGGTGGATTCCACCTTCGCCACGCCGGTGTTGCAGAATCCTTTGAAACACGGTGCGTCGCTGGTTCTGCACAGCGCC
>JANXXC010000276.1 GCA_025350765.1 Holophagaceae bacterium
GGGCGGCGAGGCAGAGGCTCAGGGCGGGAATGAGTAGGGCTGTGCGCATGGGATGGCTCCTTCAAGATGGATTTATTCGGGAGAGGCCATGAGCTAACAGTTATGAGCCGAGATAAAAAACGACTGGCGACTCCGCTTTTGTTCGTACCTCAAAGCTCATACCTCATACCTCACTCACCACTTCATGCTTACCCTATACGTCAGTTTCACACTGCCTTCGGCGGGTACGGGTACTTTGAATTTCGCGGCGCCGGCGGATTCCTTGGTGTGGAGATGGCTCTCTTCGAGGATCTCCCAGTCGCCGTAGATGGGCTCCAGCACGGAGACCGTGATGGATTCCTTTTTGGCATTTTTCAACTCCACTTCAAAAGCCGTCTCGTAGACATTATTGAAGCGGCCCTGCTTACCCAGGCTTTTGTAGTCGGTCTGTTTGCGGCGGGCGGTGACGTCGAAAGCATCGCCCAGCTTCAATCGGACGGTCTCGTTTTTTGGGGTGTGATCCACGGAATCTTCGCCGATGAATTGGGCGCGGCCCTCGCTATCGCGCTTGTAGACGCGCACCACGCCTTGGGGCAGGGGCATCCCCATGTGGTTCGTGTCGCGGTTATCGAACTCGACGTAGACGCCGACTTTCAATTTCGCGGCGATCTCGCCGTAGCTCCCCTGGTAGTAGTAGCTCTCGCCGCGCAACAGGAATTCCTTGCGAACCGGCACGCTGGAGGCGCTGAGCAGGGCCACCTGTTTCGTCTGGTCGGCCTTGATGGTGGTGGGCCGATCCAGGGTGTAGAGGTGGTATTCGAAGAGGCCCTCTTCCTTCATCTGCGGCGCCGCCTCGGCCATCGCGCCTCCTCCATTCTTCATGGCGTAGCCCATCGCCCGGGGCTGCTGGGCCCGGTTCACGTCGCCCGCCACCAGCTGCAGCGTCGCGTTCGGGTAGGCCACGCCGCTGGTGTTGGTCAGCGTCACCCATCCGCTCAGGTCCATGGTCTTTTCGTCCGCCGCCAGGTTCGCCACGTAATCCGCGCGCCACGCCAAGCCGCCCGTGAGGTAGCTCAGTTCCAGCTTCTGCTTTGCGTCCACGGGTGAATTGAGGGAGATCACCAGGGTTGGCCGCGCCCGCAGGTTCTCCGGTACTTTTGGGAAGACGATGCGCCCCACATAGCTGCTCTCGATGCGATCCGGGAATTGCAGCACCGTGCCGCTGTTGGTGGCGAGCACCAGGGCTTCTTCCCGCTTCTCGATGATTTTGCCACCCTCCTCATGGTGCGTGGAGATGACGCCCACTTTTTCGCCCACATATTTTTCCAACAATTTCTGGGGTGTTAGTAAATCGAAATCAAAATTCTGCTCCGCCACCCAGAAGCCCTCTGGATGGGTGATATCCCGCAGAAGCGCGGTTTCTGGCCGGATCTGCGCCGAAACTTCCTGGAAGGCCAGGGCCACTTCACCCTTGGGAAGACGCACCTCGCGGACATCCTTCACCAGCGCCAGATTCTGGTTGTAGATCGTGACCGCAAGGGACTGAAGGTCTTTCTGGGTGGTGGGGATTTCCTTCAACTGCGCTAGAAGCGGTAGCGAAGCCGTCAACACGGTCAACGACAAGGCAAGAGGCGACATTCTCCTGGAAGGCTCCGGGATCTGCCTTCATGATGCCGGGAACAAAAAATTGGTGCCCAAATTCAAACCGGGCCCCGGTTTTTTAAATCCGTGTAATCCGTGGCTGGAAGCTTTTTGGGCCACGGATTACACGGATTTGCACGGATTAAAAATGAAGAACAAAACAGTGGCATTCACCGCTTTTCTTCTCCGAGTTTTCCTTCCTTCACTAATTCCTGGATCTTCGCCAAGGCACTGTCCAGTTGCGCCTTTAGGAGTTTTTCGGCACCCATCATTTGCATCATCATGGGCAGGTCGGCTTCGATGACCAAGCGCAGCGTGCAGTCCTGATCCTTGGGATTGATCTCGAATCGCGAGACGTAATCGAACATTGTTTTCGCGCCGGGCACGAGCGTGACAAGGGTGGGCGGCACTCGCTCTCCAACCTTGGCTTCCACGGGCATGGTCATGCCCATCACCTCGATCTTGTAGCGATGGCTGTCGGCGTCGCCGCTGAACTCCGTGGCGGCGGGCTCCAGAAAGGCACGGTGATTCGATAAATCCGAAAGAAAGCCGAAGAGATCACTGGAGGGAATAGGCAGGTTGATGGCGTCGGTCTCGATGCGGGTCATGGGGCTCCGGGGGATGATCAAAAGTATGAACCGTTACGACCTCTAACTGGTCCAACAGGAAATGTCGAAACTGGTCCATGGTGCCACCGGGGAATGGCTCTATATTTGATTCGCATCTCCTCGGAGGATCTATGAAACCCATGCCACTTTTTGCCGTTGTCGTTTTGATTTCAGGTCTAGTAACCGGGTGCAGCGGTGGGAGCGGAGGTAACGGTTCGCCATCGACACCGTCTTTGGCCATTTCAGCCTTCACCGCAAACGCCACCCAGGTGAATCAAGGGCAGACCGCGACGCTCTCGTGGACCCTCAGTGGAACTCCGACCGGGCTCACCTTGGATGGCGTGCCGCTTCCAGTTACGCAGACTTCCGCTACCGTGACGCCCCTGCGCCGTCAGACCTATACGCTGGTGGCCAGTGGTTCCGGAGGCTCGGACACCAAAACCGTGACGGTGGCGGCCCGCGGACTTTCCTTGCTGGCGGGGGATCCAAATACCTCGGGAACCGCCGATGGCCCCGGGTCCACGGCCAGGTTCAACCGGCCCATCTACGTGAGCCTGGACGCTCAGGGCAATGCGATTATCAGCGACCAGTCCAACCATGCCATCCGAAAAGTGACGCCTGCGGGCGTGGTTTCCACGGTGGTGGGCACTCCGGGCCTCAGCGGCTATTTGAACGGCCCGGTGGCATCTGCGCAGTTCAACCTGACGCGGGGCCATGCCTTTGATAGCGCCGGGAATTTATTCGTGATGGACGCCTTCAACAACGTCATTCGCAAGGTGAGCGGTGGCGCAGTGACAACTTTCTGCGGAACCCTCAACACGGTGGGTACCTTGGATGGCGCGCCGAACATCGCCCTGTACAACTTCCCTAACGGGATGACTATTGATGCCGCGGGCAACCTCATCGTTTGCGACAGCAACAACTACACCATCCGGAAGGTGACGCCTGCGGGGATCACCACCACCCTGGCGGGAACCGCTGGTGTCCAAGGCTCGGTCGATGGCATGGGGGCGTCGGCTTCCTTTGGTTATGTGGAGGGTCCGGTGGTGGATTCGGCCGGAAATATTTTCGTCGGCGATGGAACCTACAAGACCATCCGAAAGATCACGCCCGCAGGAGCCGTGACCACCGTTGCTGGGAGCGCAGGCCTGTCGGGATCCACTGATGGCCTGGGCGCGGCCGCCCGGTTCGCTGGCCCAGTGCAGATCGCCCTGGACGCCTCCGGCAATCTCTACGCGGCCGACGCAGGAAATAGCACCATTCGAAAGATCACAACCGCCGGGCAAGTCTCCACCGTCGTCGGGCAGGCGGGCGTCAACATCGCGGCACCGGGCCTCTTTCCCGCGTCGCTGTACCTTCCCTTTGGCGTCGCGGTCATGCCCACCGGCGACCTGGTAATCCTCTCAGGGCACGCGGTATTTGTGGCGACGGCACCCTGAAATTTTATCGCAAGGTAATCAACGTGGCGCCCGCGCCGCCCTGGCTCAAGGGCGCATCTTCGATGCTCTTGATTCCCGGATGACCCTGTAGAGCGGCTCGCACGGCGCTTTTGAGTTTGCCGGTGCCATGGCCGTGGACGATGCGGATGTGCAGGCGCCCACCCGCGATGGCGCTTTCCACGAAGCGGTGGACTTCAGTGTCCACGTCGTCGCTGGCGCGGCCGATGAGGTTCAGCTCGGCTTCGGAATCACCGCTATCCGGGTGAATCCGAACGCGGCCTTCCTTGGCTTTCGGCGCTTCCAATTCTCGGCGATGGAGAGGCACGAGCTCACCCGCCCGCGCTTCGAATCGTTTGCCCAGGGCCAACTCCAGGGTCACGCGATCGCCGTTCATGGCCACGATACGGCCCTCCATTCCCAGGCCGCGGTGCCGGGCAAATCCATCCAGTGTTAAGGCCGGCAGATCGTTGTTGGGTCTAGATTTTGGAGCCTTGGCCTTCAATTCCGATTCGGCGATTTTTGAGAGCAGCTTCACCCGTTCGTGGGTCTCGGTGCCCAGGCGGTCCACGTCCGTCGCCTTGGATTTCGATTTCAATTCCTTCACCATGCGCTTGCTTTCGTGATCTAGGAAATCCAAAACGCGTTGAACTTTATCCTGATCTTCCCGATGGGTTTTTTCCTGCGTATCGCGCAAGTGTTCTTCACGCTGCGACAGGATCCGGCGATCTTTTTCGAGGCGCTGTTCACCGAGCCGGAGTTCCGTTTCCAGGCGCAGCACCCTCAACCGATCCGCTTCCAGCTGGCGCAGGAAATCCCGCCAATCCTGTTCCCGCCGGCCCAGCACTTTGTGGGCGTGGTCGAGGATTTGGGGCGGTAGTCCCAGGCGTTTCGCGATGGCCAGGGCGCGGGATTGGCCCGGCAGGCCCACCATCAGCCGGTAGGTCGGCGCGAGTTTTTCTTCGTCAAACTGCACCGACGCATTTTGGAAACGTGAATTGGAGAGCGCCCATTGGCTGATCTCGCCGAGATGGGTGGAGCAGAGCACCCACACGCCGCGGCGGCTCAGGGCCTGGAGGATGGCGATGCCCAGCGCCGCCCCCTCCTTGGGATCCGTGCCCGTACCCAATTCATCCAAGAGCACCAATCCACCCGGCTTGGCGTGCTGGATGATTTTTTTGACGTGGACGATGTGGCTTGAAAAGGTCGAGAGGCTGCCCAAGAGGGACTGGTGATCGCCGATGTCCGCGTGGAGGCTGGGCAACGGCGGCAGGGCACTGCCGGGTTCAGCGGGGATGGCGCAGCCCGCGTGGCCCAGACAAGCCAGAAGCCCTACGGTTTTCAGCACCACGGTTTTGCCGCCGGTGTTGGAACCCGAGATCACGAGGCAGAGACGATCCGCGTGGAGGTCGAGGGACAAGGGCACCACGTCGTGGTCCAGTGGATCCAGATCCAGCGCGGCGCGCACCTTGGCCAGCAGCAAGGGATGGCGGGCGTTGTGGAAATGCAGGCGATCCGCATCCAGTTCCGGCAGCGATCCCTCGCAGAGGCTCTGCCAGCGCAGCAGCGCGAGGACTTCATCCACCTGCCCTTGGAAGTCCCGCCAACGGCTGAAATCCTCCCGGCGCCCGCGGAGTTCCTCCAGCAGGCGACGAAGGAAAGCGTGCACTTCCTGGG
>JANXXC010000291.1 GCA_025350765.1 Holophagaceae bacterium
CACCAAGGGCAGCCCCGCGTCGCCAAATGAGCGGATCTGCGCCGAGAGCGAAGCACCGCGGCGGGAGTCGGTGAGGGGATAGAGGGGCGGGAGGTGGATCATGATTTTTCTTTGGCCATCAAATGGCGCACCAGGGAATCAAGGCCCGTGAAGCGGACTTTCAGATCCCCGTAGCTGCGGGTGAAGGCCCGCTCCACGTCGGAAGCCACCACGAAATTCAGGCCTTTTGGGTAGAGCCCTCGGAAGGAATTTAGATTGGAGGGATCGAAGGCCGCAGCCTTCCACTTGGCCTCGATGGCGACGGGGACGCTGGGATCCGGGGCCCAGACGAAATCCACCTCATGCTTCGCTTTATCTCGCCAGAACTGGATGTTCCGCGTTTGCATCCGCCCTGCCATCTCATTGAGCACCAAGTGCTCCCACAAATGGCCCGCATCCTTTTCTCGCAGGCTATCCACGCCGCCGTAGTAGGCCACGAAGCCCGTGTCGAACCCATAGACCTTGGGTGCCGCAAGGATCTCTCGGCTTTTGCCGCTATGGAAAGGGCGCAGCACGTGGACGAGAAAGGTCTCCTCCAGCACCGAAAGGTAGGCTTGTACCGTGGGGCGTGAAATGCCGCACGGTCCGGCGAAACTGGCAGCTTCGAAAAGCCCGCCGCTCTGGCGGAATAGCAATTCCATGAGCTTCTGGAACCCCGCACGGCGCTCCAGCCGGAAGAGTTCTTGCAAGTCCTTGGCCCAGTAGCCGTCGAACCACTCCTGAAAATCATCTTCGGGGTAGGTTTTCGCCAGGAAGAAAGGCGGCAGGCCTCCGCGCAAAAGGCGATGCCGCAGATCGACGCGCCCGAAATCAGCCTGATCCTGATGCAGCATGGGTGTCAGGTGCAGTGTGCGTTTCCGGCCCGCGAGGGTGTCCCGGAATTTTTGGCTGGCCCCCAACGTACTGGACCCCGTGGCGAGGATGCGCACGTCCCTGTAGTGATCCGCCGCGAGTTTGAGCAGTTCCGAAGGATTGTCCAGACGATGGACTTCGTCCAGCACGACGCGGTGGCCCCGGTGCTCCTCCAGGAAAGCCTCCGGGTCCTCCAGCGAGCGCCGCACCCTGGGCCGTTCGCAGTCCAGGTAGAGAATGTTCTTGAGGCCTTGGCACAGCACCGTTTTGCCGCTGCGGCGCACCCCGGCCAGCCAGAGAATGGACCTCTCCGCCCATGCCCGCTCGATGCGGGCCCCCCAGAAGGTGCGGTGGCGCATGAGAAAGGCTAGCGAAACGTCGTACGAATTGCAACTGTGTTTTCGTTTAGTTGAACTAAAAGAAATACTGATTACTTTTAGTTTTGATTAATTGGCTTTCCTGATTGCCAAGGATTCTCATCTCATTTATCTCTAAATAAATTGGGCGTTTGAGCTGATGTCAGCAGAAAAACACTACGCGGAGAACGCGGAGAAGCGGAGGCTAGCGGAGCCACCCCTTTCGAGATCCGTCCAGCAGGGGCCAAGGATTCGGGCGCGGCCGATGACTCGCTCCCAAAAAGGCGATCAAGGCCGCGCCCGAATCCTCACCGCGAAGCGGTGATGCCCGCAATCTCGGGCGCCCCTGCGCGCAACGGGCGAGCCCCTCTGCTTCCCTCTGATACTCTCTGCGGCCCTCCGCGTGGTGCATTTTGATGAGGTTGGCCATTCGGCTGAGTTTCATTGGTAATCAGGTTGGCTTTTCCCCCGGGTGCCTTGAACTTTCTTTGGTGTCTTGGTGGTGATTATTTTTTGCGTTCCACCCTGTTTCACGCCGCTTCTTCATCCTCTCGGTATCGCTGCGCGATACACGAGGCTCCGCCACGGATCACCACGACACATCCCTTCGATTTTGAACGCAATGACATGGAATGTTTCACGCGGCCTCTTCATCCTCAAACTGCAGCCGCACGAGCTTGGCGTAGTGGCCCTCTAGATCCATCAGCGTGCCGTGGGTGCCGCGCTCGATGATGCGGCCTTGGTCCATGACCCAGATCTCGTCGGCCTCTTTGATGGTGCTGAGCCGGTGGGCGATGGTGAAGGTCGTGAGGCGGTGGCTGACGTGCTCGATGACCGCTTGGATCTTGGCTTCGGTCTCGGAATCAATGTTGGCGGTGGCTTCGTCCAGCAACAGGATTTCCGGTTCCAGATAAAGCATCCGCGCGAAAGCCAGTAGCTGGCGTTCCCCCGCGCTGAGCTTCTGGCCACGCTCACCGACCTGGGTTTCAAGGCCCAGCGGAAGGCGGCCCACCAGATCCTTGAGCTGGCTCTGCTCCAGCACTGAGGCGAGTCGCCCTTCATCGCGGGGGCGGCTCAGGACGATGTTTTCTTCGAGGGTGCCAGAGAAGACGAAGACGTCCTGCAACACCAGACCGAAAAGAGCGCGCAGGGATTTCAGTTTCAATTCCCTCACGTTCACGCCATCCACGGTGATGCTTCCCGCACTCACATCGTAGAACCGCATGAGCAGGTTGATGAGGGTGCTTTTCCCGGCGCCGGTGTGGCCCACCACCGCGACCCGGTGGCCCTTAGGAATGGCGCCGCTCAATTCATTCACGACGCTACGACCGCCCTCATCGTAGGAGAAGGAAACATTTTCGAAGCGGATCTCCCGCTGGAATTGCGCGGGCTGCGGACCTTCCGCCTCATGAATTTCGTCCTTGTTGTCCAGCAGTACGAAGATCCGTTCGCTGGAGGCCATGGCGGTCTGCATCACGTTGTAACGTTCCGCCAATTCCCGGATGGGACGGAAAAAGCGACCCGATAGCTGCACGAACGCGAAAAGCAAGCCCCAGGTCAAGGTTCCCAATTCTAGCTTGAGGCCGCCGTAGTAGATAATGGCCGCCAGGGTCGCGGAGGTGATGAACTCCACCACGGGGAAGAACACCGCGTAGGCGAAGATCGTCCTCAAAAACGCATCCAGGTAGCTGCTGTTGAGCTGCCTGAATCCAGCGTTGCTATCGGCCTCGCGGCCATTCATCTGCACCAGGCTGACGCCCGAAAGTTGCTCCTGGAGGTAGGACTGGATGGCGGCGTAGCGGCCTTGAGTTTCCCGGAAGGCTTCGCCAGCTTTGCGGCGGAATATCTCCGTGGCCAACAGCAGCGGCGGCATGATGGCCAAAGCCACCACGGCAAGACCCACGTTTTTGCTGAACATCCAAATCACGATGGCCAACAGGGACATGGCGTCGCCCACGATGGCCACGAAACCGCTGGAGAACATCTCATTGAGGTTCTGCACGTCGCTGGTGACGCGGGTCATCAATCGTCCCACCGGGTTGCGATGGAAGAAGTGGGTGGACCGGTTCATCAGATGGGCGAACAGCTCCATGCGCAGATCCAGCATGGCCCGCTGCCCCACCCAGGCCAGCAACACGAAGCGGCTCATTTGCACCACGAAGCCCAGGACCAGGACACCGAAGAAGCCCGCCACCAGCGGCGCCGAACCCCGCATGGAACCGGTCTCCATGAAGCGGTTAATGAGCCAGAGCGTGTACTGCGAGGGCATCACCTCCAAGGCCGCCCCGGCGACCATCAAGGCCAGCAAGCCCAGGAGGCCCGGCCAATAGGGCTTCAAATAGGCCAGGAGCCGCGCCAGCAGCGCATGGCGAAGGGAGCGCCCCGCAACCTGATCACTCTGAAAGAAGGTGCCGTCCTGGTTGGACATTCCTGGATTCTCCCATGGATGGCTGCCAGGCCGGGCCCCTCCATGTTGAAATGGAGGATTGCTCTTGCGGAGAAACACTATGAATCGTGCCTTGCTCGCTCTGGTTCCCTCGGCCCTTTTGCTGTGCGCCCAGGCAGCCCCCGTCAAACCCCAAACCGCGGCCACCCGCGTGCACCGGGATGTGGCGGGCCTCGCCGCTAATTTCGTGGGCCGTCGCTATAAATTGCTGGGAATCAAATTCGAGCGCCAGACCTTCCCCATCCTGAAGAGCATTGAAGTGGAAGAGGGCAAGGCCTTCACGGGCAAAGGGGATGGCCAGCAGCCGCCACTCCAATGGGGCAAGGACATCGAGGCCACCAGTTTCAGCGGGAACGGGACGTTCAATTCCAAGGCCTTGGCTTTCGCGGGCTATGGCATCCAAACCGGGGACTACAACGATTTCAACGGCGTGGATTTCACCAGCAAAGTGATCATCATCGCGCGCGAATTGCCCGACATCCCGGCCTTCGCCGCTCTCAAGCCCGAGGAGCGCAGCCTGCGCGGGCGGTTGCGCCGTTTCGAGACCGCTCGCATCGGGGGCCTCATTCTTCTCGATGAAGGCGATGCCCCCTCGCCGCTCAAACTCATGCCCGAGATTCCCACCTTCCCTTATCCCGTGGTCAGTATCCCGGCCCGCGCCCTGGAACCGGTTTGCGGCGATCTCAAGGCACGACTGAAGAAGATCCGCGAAACGGGCCAGTCCCAGAGCGTGGACTTCGTGTGGGCGCCCTGGTCCTACCTGGGGCTCACCCTGGAGATGGAGCGCAAGGAAGTGGATGCGCCGAATATCATCGCCACGATTCCCGGCACGGATCCCAGTCTGAAGGGCGAAGTCATCGTCCTCGGCGCCCACCTGAATCATCAGGGCCAGGCAGGCGACAACGCCTCTGGAACCGCACTGCTGTTGGAACTGGCTAAGTCGCTTAAATCCGCCAAGCCCAGGCGCACCATCCTGCTGATCCATTTCTCCGGTGAGAAGGAAGGCCTGCTGGGATCCGCCCATTGGATCAAGAATCCATCGGTGCCCATCGAGTCCGTGAAGGCCATGCTCGCTTTCGAACGGGGGGATCGCATGGACCTCAAGCACTTCACCCTGGCAAAAATTCCCACCGTCGATTTCTTCACCGAACTTCACGCCGACAAGCTCAGTGGCGAGGGCACGGCCAAGGTGGCGGCTTACGCTCGGAAGGTGGTCCTGGACATCGCCAATGCGGAGAAGACGCCGGCCTTTGAGGCCGCGAAGCTGAAGGTGAGACAATAGGGAATGAAACTCACGGTTCCCGACGGATTCGCCACTGAAGTATTCGTGGCGGAGGCTCCGGTCGAGGCGCTGCTTCCGGACAAAAGGTGGGTGCTGGTCGGCGATGAATCCGTGAAGGAATTCTGGTCTTCTGCGGAGATGCATGAACCCGTAGGAAGCCTTTGGATCAAGACCTCCGAGACCACCAAACGGCTGGATGCGCTGATCCCGATTCTGGAACACTGGGCCTCCATTCCCCTGCACCGGGACGCGGTCATCATCGCCATCGGCGGCGGCGTGCTCACGGACATGGTGGGGCTGGCGGCCAGCCTCTATCTGCGAGGCATCGCCTGGCACGCCTGGCCCACCACACTGCTGGCCCAAGTGGACGCGGGGCTCGGTGGAAAAACGGCGGTGAATCTCGCGCTCGGTAAAAATCTCGCGGGCGCCTTCCATCCACCCGAGCGCTTGGTGGCCTGCCGCAGCTTCCTGCGCACTTTGCCTGCGCGACAGTTGGGCGCGGGCCGCTGGGAGATGGTGAAGACCGCCATGCTCATCGGCGACGTGGAGTGGACCGAGGCCATCCTGAGCCAAGAATTGCCGCCGGCAGAATTCATTCAGAGGACGCTCCAGATCAAGGCCGAGATCGTCCATCGCGACCCTACGGAAAAAGGCGACCGCCGCTTGCTGAACTTGGGACACACCCTGGGCCACGCCCTGGAGGCCGCCAGCCACTTTGAATTGCTGCATGGCGAGGCCGTGGGCCTGGGACTGCTGGCGGCCTGTTTCCTGGCCGAAGACCTGGGACTGCCGCCCTTCCCGGTGTCGCTCCTACGCCGCCTCACCAAGGCCTTGAAACCATTGGCCCCCTTGGCCGCATCCTGGAATGACTGCAAACCCTGGCTGCTGCGGGACAAGAAGGCCCTCCACGGCTCTCTCTCCTTGCCGGAGCTACACTGCATTCTCCCGCTTCCAGGCGAGCGGGCCCGCCAGATGGCCCTGGGATCCGATGCCTGGGCCAATCCTCACAGCCGCCTTCTCGCCAGTCTCCGCTAAGGATTTTCGTGCGCCGCTCTGCCCTTCTATCCTCCATCCTCCTCTCCCTCACCGCGATCCCCGCCGTAGCCCAGGCGACCCAAGAGGACCCCCGCGCCCTTATGCTGCAGGCCAGGGCCAAACAGCGCCGGGGCGGTGGCGATGATCCCCAGGGGGCCGTCCAGATTTACAAGCGCGTCATCGCCCTGGTTCCCCAAAGCTCCGAGGCGCACCTCCGGCTTTCAGAATCCATCGAGGAGACCGGCGATATGGACGGCGCCCTGGTCCCCGCGCGCAAAGCCCTGAGCCTGGATCCCAAGAGCCCTGAAGCCGCCGCCCATCTGGGCCTGCTTCAATACCGGCGTGGCATGGCAGCCTCCCCGGCCCTGCCGGAAGCCCGGGTGGATCTTCAAAAAGCCACGGAACTCCTGCCTACCGACCCAGAGGTCTGGGCTCGCCTGGGAGAAGTTTCCGAACTCCTGAAGGATTCCGAATTGGCGCTGCGGGCCTGGCTCCAAGTGGGGCGTCTGCGGCCCTCCATCACCATCGCCTGGGAAAGGGCGCTCATCCAGGCCAAGTCCCTGGACCGCTATGACGCAAAACGGGAAACTTCAATGGCGATGTGTTCCGGCAAGAACCCGGACCCGCGTCACCTTCGCATGCTCGACGAGCTGTCCCGGGAGCAGATCAAGCTCGGTTACCTCGCCCACGCGGAGGAAAGTTTCCGGTTGTTGGGCCGGCACTTGCCCCAATCCGCGGAAATCTGGGAGAACGTCGCCCTGATTCAGGTGCGCACCGCCCGATTCGAGGAAGCCCTCATCAGCCTTGAACAAGCAGAAAAGCTCAAGCCTTCCGAACGCATCTCCTTCAACCTCGCCCTGGCCCTGATGAATCTCGGACGCTTTCGGGAGGCCGAAGACCGCTGGAAGCAATTGCTGCCCCATTTGGCCGCGAGCAGCGACGAGTCCATTTCTCAAGCGAACGCGCGCATTCTCCTGGGCGACTGCCTCTTGCTCCAGGGCCGCGCGGCGGAGGCTCTGCCCCATCTCAACGCCTGGCGCGCCATCAAGGATGACCGAGAGCTGGCCACTCTTCGGGCGGAAGCGCTATTGGCCATGCAGGATTGGAAAGGCGCCCGCTCGGCCTTGAAAGAGGGCATCGCCAAATATCCCAAGGCGCCATTTTTCATCCGCGCCGCGGCCATCCCCAAGGAGCTGTTCGACGAAGGCTTCTTTTCCAAAAAGGGCCCCCGCGGCGCCTTGCAGCAGCTCTACTTCGAGGGCCAAGCCAACGCCTTTGCCGAGTTCCGGCAATGGGACCGCTGCCTCGACTATGCCCAAAAGGCCCGCGCCGCCTCCAAGCAGCGGGAGATCGAATTGCTGTTGCTCCAGTCCAACGCGCTGGACCAGCTGGGCCGAGCCGAAGAGGCCATGAAGGTGCTCCGGGAAGCCCAAAAGGTGGATCCCACCAACAGCACGCTTCAGAACAACCTCGGCTATCTGTTGCTCGATAAGGGGGGCGATCTGAATGAAGCTTCGGGCCTCATCGAAGCCGCGGTGAAACAGGATCCGCAGAATGGGTCGGTGATGGATTCTTGGGGCTGGGTGCTCTTCAAACAGGGCAAATTCGAGGCATCCGAGAAGGCGCTCCGCAAGGCTTCGGAACTGAATCCCTTCAGTCCCGAAACGCGCAAGCACCTGGGCGAAGCACTGCTCAAACTCAACCGCCCCGAGGAGGCCGTGGAGCAGTGGGAACGGGCCCTGGCCTTTGTCTTCCCCGACCGCGCCGCCTTGGACAAGCGCTTGACTGAGCTTCGCGCGGATATCGCCAAGCGCAACGCCCTGCCCAAGGGACCCGCCCCGAAGGATGCCGCCAAAAGTGGGAAAGGCGATGACAAGGACGACGATCCGAGCGAGGGGGACTTCGAATGACGCCCTTCCTCCCAGCCGCCATCCAAGTGCCTAAGGGGTCGACGCCTGCTCGCTTGCCCGTCGTCCGAGCCCAGTATTCCTGGGGTTATCTCGGTGATGAGGGAGAGGGCAAGGGAACCCTTTCCGCTTTGGTGGATTCCGCCACCGGTCGCGTGGTGCTGGAACTCCACGGGCTCGGCGAAAGGCTGATGCTACTGGAGGGCGATACCGCCAAGGGCTACCGCGTACAGATCCCGCGGCAGAAGGTCGACGAGACCGCTCCGGGTTTTAGCGGATTGCCCCTGCCCTTTCTGCCTCAAATCCACACGGTAGAGGCCCTGCGGATCCTACTCACCAGCGGTGTAGGCCCCGGCGTGAAGGTCACCAAAAAAGACGCCAAGGGCCCGCTCAAATTGAAGTACGAAGGTAAGGACGACCGCGGAAAAGAGGTGCAGGTGTGGCTGGACCGCAC
>JANXXC010000044.1 GCA_025350765.1 Holophagaceae bacterium
CAGGGCTGGGTCTGGCGCTTTCACACCGCCGCAGACATGATCCACTGGCTGCTGGCTTGGAAGCGCCTGGATGCGGAAAGTGGCGCGGGCTTGGAAATCCATCTGTTGCCAGGGCCCAGCGCAACAGCGGATGAAGCGCTCTCGCGATTAATGCAGAGGCTGCGCCTGGAGCTGCCTCAGTCCTACGGCCTTCGCTTCAACCTGCCAGATCCCCTGGAAGGCGCCTCCTGCAAGCGTTGGCGGATGTTCCTGCGCTGGATGGTGCGGGATGCTTGGCCAGATTTCGGCCTCTGGATCCGCTATCCGAAAGACCAGCTCATCATTCCCGTGGACACCCACGTGGCCCGCATCGCCCGCTACATCGGCCTCACGCAGCGCACGACGGTGGATGGCCGCATGGCCCACGAAATTACCGCCGCCTTAAAGAAACGGGATCGCCAAGACCCGCTGAAATACGACTTCGCCATCTCCCATCTAGGCATCCTCGGCGATTGCCCCGGAGTGCGAAAGCTGCCCGGATGCCGACCCTGCCCGCTGGTGGGGGTGTGCAGGGCGGGTCGTGAGGGGTGAGGTACGAGGTATGCGGTATGAGGTATGAGGTGCGCGCCCGGCGCGCTAGCAGTCGCTGCCGCAGGCCGCCACCTTATTGAGCCTCATACCTCACCACCTCATGGCTCACAGCCTAGCCCCGAAGGGCCGGTGATCTCGCGCTTCGCCCCCGCATGGGCATCGAAGAGCCGCCGATGGTGTTCATAGGACCAGCTGCCTCCTCGGGTGTAGTAATCGGCTACCCACTCTAGCAATTGGGGGAGCATGCGCTCCTGCGCTTCGTCGGATGCGTATTTGTGAGGCTCAAAAGGGCGCCGATGATTGTTCATCAGGCAAACTTCTTGGCCGGGATTCATGAACACCAGCTCGGAGCAGTGAGGGAGAAGGAATTCGATGAGCTCCCCATAGCAGCCTTCGATCACCCACTCCGGGTGCTGGAGAACGAACCCATCCAGATCTTCCTGCGCGGCGGCCAAAGGCCTAGGAACCGCGATCTGACCGGGCTCCCAGGCGATCGTATCGAGATCAAGGTGGGCCAGGCCGTAATCCACCGAGAGACGCTTGGCGGAATGGGATTTTCCGGACCCCGAGTTCCCAAAAATGAGAATGCGCATGTGAGTAGCTTATCTCTTGGCTCCGCATGGCTCATAGCTCTTGGCTGATAGCTCATGGCCCATAGCTCATAGCTCCGGCCCTTTTTCACCCGAGGCGCAAAAGGGCCGGGCTGACCACGCTCACGCCGATGCGGGTCGTGGAGCGCGCACCGCGCGCGAAGCGGGGCCCCGCACGGCGCGAGTCCCTGGTGCCGTTCGAGAGGGCCGAGCGCAGCGAGAGCCCGATCGATGGAAGCCCGGCCCCAAAAAGGGCCGGGCTGACCACGGCACTCGGAGGAACGACTTAGGGCTGCTTCTTCCGATCTGACCCGGTTCATCGCACCCCGATGCATGGGGCCCGGCTTGAAATCAGACTAACCGTTGGGGGCGATTGGGCAAAATTTTGACCCCCTCCCTGCAACCAAATGTTGAAGAAATTGGGGTCTGCGCATGGCTCGATTTTCTCTTACCATTCTGCCCTTGACACCCCTACATCTTGGGGTGATTCTTAGCTCCCGACACAATCCCTTGAGGTTTTACCCCGACTGGCCTCTTACCAACCCAAGCAGTATTGGATGGTACGAAGGTCAGGATTTCTTGCCCCACAATCGAATTTTCATCATCCCCACGAGGCCCCCATGAAGATCACCCGCCACTTCACCAAGGCCGGTCAAGAGCCTCTCGCGGGCGTCGCCTTCGTCCCCCGCACCAGCCGCATCACCAAGCTGGACGGGACGGTGGTCTTCGAGGCCAAGGACGTGATGGTGCCCGATAGCTGGTCCCAGGTGGCGGTGGACATCCTGGCCCAGAAATATTTCCGCCGCAAAGGCATCAACGCCCAAAACGGCGGTGAGACCGACGCGCGCCAGGTCTTCCATCGCCTGGCGGGCTGCTGGCGCCACTGGGGCGAAACCCATGGCTACTTCAACTCAAGCGAAGACGCCCAGGCCTTCTATGACGAGCTGACCTACATGCTCGCCAAGCAGATGTGCGCGCCCAACAGCCCCCAGTGGTTCAACACGGGCCTCCACTACGCCTATGGCATCTCCGGCCCGGCTCAAGGCCACAGCTACGTGGATCCGGAAACCTCCGAGCTGAAGAAATCCACCTCGGCCTACGAGCGCCCCCAGCCCCACGCCTGCTTCATCCAGAGCGTGGCGGACGACCTGGTGAATCCCGGCGGCATCATGGACCTCTGGACCCGGGAAGCCCGCATCTTCAAGTACGGCTCGGGCACGGGCTCCAATTTTTCCAAGATCCGCGGCGCCGAGGAACCCCTTTCCGGCGGTGGCCGCAGTTCGGGCCTCATGAGCTTCCTCGCCGTGGGTGACAAGGCCGCCGGCGCCATCAAGAGCGGCGGCACCACGCGGCGCGCCGCCAAGATGGTGACGCTGGATCTCGACCACCCGGACATCGAAGCCTTCATTGATTGGAAGGTCACCGAAGAGCGCAAGGTCGCCATGCTCGCCGCCGGTAGCCAGTTGGTGAAGCGCCATTGGAATTCCATCTGCGAAGCCGTCGAAGGCTCCACCACCAAAGACCCGGATCCCAAGACCAATGAGGCCCTGAAAAAAGCCTTCGCTAAGGCCAAAAAAGAAGGCGTGCCCGCGGCCTTCCTCAGCCAGTGCCTGGGCCGATTGGCCGATGGTGATCTGGAGCGCGACATCAAGGGCTACGACACCTCCTGGGACGGCGAAGGCTATACCACCGTGGGTGGCATGAACTCCAACAACTCCGTGCGGGTCCCCGATTCCTTCATGCGCGCCCTTGCGAATGACGGTTATTTCGAACTTAAGAACCGCACCAACGGAAAGACCGCCAAGAAGCTCTTGGCACGGGATCTTTGGAAGAAGGTCAACAATGCCGCCTGGGCCTGCGCGGACCCCGGCCTGCAATTCGACACCACCATCAACGACTGGCACACCTGCCCCGAGGATGGCCGTATCAACGCGTCGAACCCCTGCTCGGAATACATGTTCCTGGACGACACCGCCTGCAATCTGGCGAGTTTGAACCTCTGCACCTTCCTCACCGATGACGGCGGCTTCGATCTCGCGGGCTACCGCCACGGCATCCGGCTCTGGACCATCGTGCTGGAAATCAGCGTGCTCATGGCCCAATTCCCCTCTGAAGAAATCGCCAAGCTAAGTTACGAATTCCGCACTCTAGGCCTGGGCTACGCCAACCTGGGTGCCATGCTCATGCGCATGGGCATCCCTTACGACAGCAGTGAGGGCACCCAGTGGTGTGGCGCGCTCACCGCCATCCTCACGGGCGATGCCTACGCCGCATCCGCCGAAATGGCGAGCGAGCTGGGCCCCTTCCCCGGCTATGAGCGCAACAAGAACCACATGCTGCGGGTCATCCGCAACCATCGCCGCGCCGCCTACAACGCCCCCGCGCTCGAATACGAAGCCCTCAGCGTGGTGCCCCAGGGCCTCAATGGCATCGGCATTCCCAAGTCATTGCTGGAAGCTTCCCGCGATAGCTGGGACGCGGCTCTCACGCTTGGCGAACAGTTCGGCTTCCGCAACGCGCAGACCACCGTTTTGGCCCCCACGGGCACCATCGGTCTGCTCATGGATTGCGACACCACCGGCGTGGAGCCGGATTTCGCGCTGGTGAAATTCAAGAAGCTCGCCGGCGGCGGCTACTTTAAGCTGGTGAACAGTGCCATCCCCGAAGCCCTGATGCGGCAGGGCTACGCGCCCCAGCAAATCACGGATATCGAGCGTTACGTGGTGGGTTGGCTGGAAATCACCGACGAAACCCCCGGCATCAACCGCAAGGATCTGCTGGCCAAGGGCTGGGCCGAGGATGAAATCACCGCCATCGAAGAAAAGCTCCCCACGGCCTTCGATCCCAGTTTCGTGGTACCCCTCGATCGCCTGAACAAGGAGTTCGGCGAAGCCGCCGTCAATGTTTTTATGCAGGCCCTCACGGGCACCATGACCGTGGAAGGCGCGCCGCACTTGAAGGACGAACACCTGCCGATATTTGATTGCGCCAACCGCTGCGGCCGCACAGGCCGCCGCTACATCGCGCCCAAAGGCCATCTCCGCATGATGGGCGCCTCCCAGCCCTTCCTCAGCGGCGCCATCAGCAAGACCATCAACCTGCCGGGCGAAAGCACCGTGCAGGAAATCGGCGAAATCTACGAGGCCTCCTGGCACCTGATGCTCAAGGCCGTGGCCCTCTACCGCGATGGTTCCAAAATGAGTCAGGCCATGGCCACCAGCCTGGACCTGCTGGACGGCCTGGAGGCCTCCGAGGAATTGGCGGACGAGGCCAAGGCGCCGGCCGCGAAAATCGAAGCCATGGCGGCGGCGCAAACCCACGCGCTCTCCCAACAGATTGTCCGCACCTACCGCCGCCGCCTGCCCAATCGCCGCGGGGGCTACACCCAGAGCGCCACGGTCGGTGGCACCAAGATGTATCTCCGCACCGGCGAATACGAAGACGGCCAGTTGGGCGAGATCTTCCTGGACATCCACAAGGAGGGCGCGGCCTTCCGCGCGGTGCTGAACTGCTTCGCCATCGCGGTCTCCATGGGCCTGCAGCACGGCGTGCCGCTGGAGGAATTCTGCGACGCCTTCCTGTTCACGCGCTTCGAGCCCAACGGCCTGGTGCAGGGCAGCGACACGGTGAAGTTCAGCACCTCCATCATCGATTTCGTGTTCCGCGAACTGGCCATCTCCTACCTGGGCCGCTACGAACTGGCCCAAGTGGAGCCCGAACAGCTCATGCACCTCACCGCCAAGCCCGAAACCCACGCCCCCGGCATGGGCATCCCCGGCCGCAGCGTCGAAACCACACCGAGCCTTTTCCCCGAGGCCACCCTAGGCGCGGCCATGGCGGGGCTGACTCCCCTAGCCCCCTTAGCCCCCGTGACGCCAGCTCCCGCCCCAGTTCCGACGCCTGCCCCTGCCCTCGTGGCCGTAGGCCATCGCACCGTCAGCGCCGCCCAAGTCGCCCGAGAAAGAGGCTACACCGGCGACCCCTGCCCCGAATGCGGCCACCTCACCCTCGTCCGCAACGGCGCCTGCATGAAGTGCCAGACGTGTGGAGCGACGACGGGGTGCAGTTAAGTCAGGAATAAATGAAATACCAGAACCCGAGCATCACTAAAAATTCCGAAATTATCCAACTGCGGGCGAGGGAAACCTCGCTCTTTTTTTTTGCCCGCCGAATTTCGGTGGCCAACACGAGGAGGCACGATGAACCGCGACCCGCCCAATTAAAAAACGGTGCTTTCGGATCCACCCGAAAACACCGCGCAGAGCCCGCCAGTGAAGGTCTTCAACTTCTCATCGGAAGGTCTACTTCATGATCCTCCCGAGCACCCCGGTGAGCAAGACAAACAAAGCTCATGCCAATTGGCCGAGGAGGATCGATTCGAGGTGGTTATGCAATTTCCATTAACGATTTCTGAAAGTGTTGTAAATGCCGTTTGGGCCAAGGCTCAAACGGATCCCAACTACAATCCATGGGAATACAGGCGCGACATCTGTGGTGCTTTGATTTACTACCAACAGCATGGGAATCGTCAATCCGTATACGGATGGGAGGTCGACCACATAATTCCTGTGGCACACGGAGGAACGGACTACATCTTCAATCTCCAACCATTACATTGGGAGAATAACGCTGCCAAAGGCGATGGACCGCTCGTCTGTAAAAAACATTGGTGACCCTGAAGGGCATTAGCATGGAAATACCTCCTGCCTGATGCTTTTTGCGCACGGTGGAGAGCGGGCTAATCGGCCCGCTCTCTTTTTATCTCGAAACCCAGCCTTGATAAGTCGACGCGTCACTCGCCCGAATGCGACCGCTTGGACGCGCCGGATCCCATCGAGCCCATCAATTTCGTCAGGGAGCAACGGGGCCCCACGGTCAAGGACCTGGAGCCTCCCATCGGCAAGTCCACCTGAGGTTACGGGGTGCCGGCCCACAAGCGCCCCCTCAGGCTCCGCATAATCCAGGGCCTTCACAGCCTCATCGGAGTCCCCGCCGAAAGCCTCATCAGGCGTTCGGCCTGAGCCGGAAATATCATCCATAGGCGCACTCGAAGCCTGCATGTCGATGGCGTAGGGACCGATTCACCAAGACATCCGACGGGCCATGGCAAGGATTGTTTCTGCTTTTTTCCCCGATGCTTTTTTATCCCCGTTCATCCCCGTGTATCCCCGGCTGAAATGCTTTTTGGGCCGGGGATGAACGGGGATCTACGGGGATAAAGAAAGAAATCCTGGCCATTCCTTGTTTCATTCAGCCATGCTGATCCACGGATGCGGTGGCTAGGATTTGGGTTCTCGGCATTCATGGTTAGCTCTTACCGGGTTGTAGATTATTTCGTGGCTTTGGCGGGTAATTTTTCACTCGGTGACAGATTGTCACCGACTCGCCGCCGCTTTTAGCATTCCGATATTGCGGTGGGTGAAAGAGGATGCTGGGAGTCTGCGATGATGACTTTCAAATGATTTTCTGATCCGTGCCAATCCGTGTTCATCTGTGGCTCAAAACCATTTTCATCCGAGTTAATCCATGACCGATGCCATCCCCTTCAATCGCATTTCCATCGCCCCGGTGGCCTACCTGCAGGAGGCCTGGGGGCGGGTGAAGGACCAGTACTGGCTCTTCCTGGGCATCACGGTGGTGGGCATTCTCCTGGGGAGCGTGGCGCCTTTGGGGCTGCTGATGGGGCCCATGATGTGCGGCATCTACCTTTGCTATCGCCAGCAGGCGAGGGGGTTGCCGGTGACTTTCGATTTGTTGTTCAAGGGCTTTGATTATTTCGCCGAAGCGCTCATCGCTTCCCTACTGATGCTGGCGGCGAGCCTGGTGGTGCTCCTACCGCTGATGGCGGTGATGTTCGCGGTGATGTTCATGGGGATTTTCGGCGCCGCCGCCATGGGCTCCTCCCATGGGCCCCAGGAAGGCATCCTGGCGCTGGGCTGCCTGCTCTACCTGGGGGCCTTTGCGCTGGTGATGCTGGGGTCCATGCTGGTGGGCCTGCTGTTCACCTTCACCTATCCCCTGATCCTGGACCGCGGCCTGCCGGGCCTGGAAGCCGTGAAACTCAGCTTCCGCGCTGCCCTGGCCAATTTCTGGAGCCTGCTGGGCCTGGGCCTGACGCTGGTGGTGCTGAGCCTGATCGGCGTGTGTTTCTGCTACGTGGGCGCCCTGCTCATCCTACCCATCAGCTTTGCCGCCCACTGGATCACCTACGAGCGCGTGTTCGGAATGTCGCAAGTGTGAATCCCTTGCCGGGCGCATCCAGCCATTCGCCGGAGCGCGCAGGCCCTTGGCCGAAAGGAACTCGCCAGCCCCAAGACCTAGGCGCATCTTGCTGGAGGGCCATCCCCCAGGAGCCAGGCATGAACGATGAAATGAAACCCACGCCCACGGAAGAATTCAAGCTCGACGGCGGGCAGCTCCTCGACAAGATCAAGGAGCTGATCCGACAAGGCAACATCCGCCGAATCATCGTGAAAAACGATGAGGGCAAGACCTTGATCGAGATCCCACTCACCTTCGGTCTCGTGGGCATCGCGCTGCTGCCCATCTACGCCGCCGTGGGCGCCCTCGCCGCCATAGCCACGCGCATGGTGATCGTGGTGGAAAAGACCGAGTAGCAGGCGCCTTCGATTCAGATTGGCTATGTGAGCTTCTGGTATTGGAACCCTCCGGAGACAAGGACCGTGACAGATCCTAAAGGCTATGGGGGCTTTTCATCCCCTCCATCCCCTCCATCCCTGTTAACCGTTTTTTGGCCCCCGAACGATGCGAATAAATTTGGGTTTCCAAAACTCAGGTGGCGACTATTCGACAACCAGTTTGAAAAGCTGAATCAACAGGAATGAAGGGGGTGAAGGGGATACAACAAATTTGTGTGAACCCCCGTTCCTTTCAGCTTCTGAACCAAAGCCCTGTGCGGTTTCGCTGAGAATTGTGATCCCCTCATCAACACCAAGCGCGTACAGAGACTTCAGATTTTAGAATCATCCATCAGCTCCAGCACCCTTTCCGGGGGCCTGCCGATGACCGCCCGATTGCCCCGCACCACGATGGGACGCTCGATGAGAATGGGGTGCGCCACCATCGCGTCTAGGCATTCATCTTCGCTGAGATCCCGGTCCGCGAAATGCTCGCGGAAAACTTCTTCGTCGCGGCGAACCAATTCAGATGCTTGCATTCCGAGCAGGGACAGCAGGCGCTGAAGTTCTGCGCGGGTGGGCGGCGTCTTGAGGTATTCCACGACCTCCGTGGGAATTCCCTTCTCCGCGAGAATCGCGCAGGTGGAGCGGCTCTTAGAGCAACTGGCGTTGTGGTAGATGCGAAAGAGTTCGGCGCTCATGGGGCCTCGGTTCAAGGGTTCAAGAAGGAAGTCTATCCCCTGGCACTGTTCCCAATCCTCGTAGGGGATCGGAATGTACCCGGATAAACTGGAAGATTGCCGCCACGGCAGCCGCTCCCAGGACACCCAAAACTCATGATTTCCTTCTCAAACGTCAGCAAACAATACGGCAAACAAATTCTCTTCATTGATGCGGATTTTCAGCTCAATGCGGGCGAAAAGGTCGGCCTGGTGGGCCCCAATGGCGCCGGAAAGTCCACGCTATTCCGCATGATCATGGGCGAAGAGGTGGCCGATGACGGCAGCGTCAGCCTGCCGAAGAAACTCTCCATTGGCTACTTTCGCCAAGAAGTGGACGAGATGACAGGCCGCCCGGTGTTAGACGAAGCCATCGCCGGCAGCGGCCGATTGGGGGACCTGCACCATGAGCTGATGGATCTCGAACATGCCATGGCCGACCCTGAGCGCGGTGATGAACTGGAAGCCATCATCGACCGTTTCGGCCACGTACAGGAGGAATACCAGCACCTGGGCGGCTACGAGCTGGAAGCCAGGGCCAGAGCCTGTCTCCATGGTCTGGGCTTTGAGGACGAACAGATTGATGGCGACGTGGGCGCGCTTTCCGGCGGCTGGAAAATGCGCGTGTCCATGGCCAAGGTGCTCCTGGGAAATTTTGACGTGCTGCTGCTGGACGAGCCCACCAACCATTTGGACATCGAGTCCATTTTGTGGCTGGAAAATTTTCTCAAAGGGCTGCCTTCAACCCTGTTGATGACCTCCCATGACCGGGATTTCATGAACCGCATCGTCACCAAGGTCGTCGAAATCGATGGCGGCGACATCATCACTTATTCAGGCAACTACGATTTCTACGTGACCGAACGAGAGCAGCGCGAAGCCAATCAGGAAGCGGCCTACGCTCGCCAGCAGGCCAAGCTCGCCAAGGAGCAGCGCTTCATCGAGCGTTTTTCCGCCCACGCCGCGAAGGCCGCTCAGGTGCAGAGCCGCGTGAAAGCCTTGGACAAGATCGAACGCATCGAATTACCCAAAAAACGAAAAGTGGTGAAGTGGGATTTCCGCATCCCCGCACGCTCTGGCGATGACGTGGTGATGATCGATGGCCTTTCGAAGAGCTACGGCAAACGCAATCTCTACGATGGTTTCGATTTCCATGTGCGCCGCGGTGAGCGCTGGTGCGTCATGGGCAAGAACGGCACGGGCAAATCCACGCTGCTGAAAATGGTGGCAGGCGTCGTCGAACCCGACAGCGGCAACGTGAAGCTGGGCGCCAGTTTGCGCCTGGGCTATTTCTCCCAACAGGCCCTGGATCTGCTGGATCCGGAATTGACCGTGCAGGAGCAGATGCAAAGGGACTTCCCGATGGAAGGCCTCGGCGTGATCCGCAATCTCCTGGGCGCTTTTCAATTTTCAGGCGATGACGTTGATAAGAAAATTCGATCCCTATCCGGCGGCGAAAAGTCACGGCTGGTGATGGCGCGCATGCTCTTTGATCCGCCCAATTTCCTGGTGCTGGACGAGCCCACGAACCATCTTGATCTGGCCACCAAGGAGATGCTCATCGAAGCACTGAAGGATTTCGAAGGAACGATGCTCTTTGTCTCCCACGACCGTACTTTTTTACGGGGCCTCGGCAGCCGCGTGCTGGAGCTGGCCCCCGAAGAACATGACGGGCCCTTGGCCTACCAGGGCACCTACATCGAATATGTGGAGGCCACCGGACGTGAAGCGCCGGGCGTGCATAACTGAATCGTGCCGCTGCGCTGGGGCCGATCTAATCGCCGCAACATCCTTTGACTGGTCTGATTTTTGTGCCGTCACTTCTCAGTGAAGGTGTCGGCGAAATCGATGACGCACATGTGCCGATAGGTGGCATGGGTGCCTAGGGCGGCACCGGCCACGCGAAATTTGGCATTGAAGATGTTCTGCCGATGTCCGCGACTGGGCACTCCGTCATCAATGATGAGATCCACCACGATCTCCCTGGCCTCCGAAGCGCCGTAATGGATGTCCTCCCCCAGGATTCCTCCAAAACGGCCATATCGTTCCACCCTTTTCCCCAGGGTCTGCCCCTGGCTCCCCGTGTGGCCGATCTGCCCACTGGAGCCCTGGTCACCCGCATGGTCCAGGGCCGCCAAACCCAAGCCGTGGGAGATTCCCAGTGGACCCAAAGGTGTCTGATGCTCCAGGAAAGCGATGGCCTCCTCAACGGCGGGCTCGCCTTCCTTGGTGCGAAGCAGAACGCCCCCAGGAATCTCCCGAATCTTCCCCTTGAACTGGCCGAGCAGGCGTCGGAGGTGCCTAGCGTAGGCCATGGGATGCTGCCTCGCCTCGCTCATCTCCCCGATGACACCTGGGTCCAGAACCACCTTAGGAGTGGATCCGGAAACCGGGCCTGAACCCGCCGCCCCCAAGGGCCCGAAGGGACCGACTGCCAGGGCCATCGTGGCGAGCGCCTGGATCCACCGGCCTTTTCCCTGCGCAGCCACGTCGCCTCCTTCGCCATCCCCACCTTACCGTGCCTCGAATGGGGTGCCCGTGGAGCGGTGCTCGGAGATGATCATTAAGCTGGTGGGACCGCAAAGACCGACCCCCTTCGGCGCATTATTATTGGCGATGCGGGAACTGCCCACTTCAAAGGGCTAATAAATCTTCGATTCTTGAATTTATTTCGCTCCAAAGTCCGAGAGAGGGAGCTCAAAAACCTGAGCCGTTTGAAAAATCTCGAAACCCTCTTGCTCGACAAATCCAAGATCAGCGAAGCGGGGATGAGAGCGCTACAAAAAGTACTGCCCAAGCAAGGGTTCACAGAGAGCTGAAGGGCATGGCTACTTCACGAATTGCACCGCGTAGATCGGTGGCAGATGCTTGGAGACGGTCTGCCACTTGTCGCCGCCATCTTCGGTGATCCATAGCGATCCCGTGGTGGAACCGAAGGCTAGGCGATCGCCGCTTTCATCAATGTCCATGGCGTGCCGGAACACCAGGTCGTAGGCGTGTTCCTGAGGCAAGCCGTTGCGCAGGGTCTCGAAACTCTTTCCCCCATCCCGGGTCCGGGCCACCACCACCGCGCCGCTGACCGGAATGCGGCGCTCATCCTTGGTGGCCGGAACGAACCATACGGTATTGGAATCCTTGGGGTGAACGACTACTGCGAAGCCGAATACCGAAGGCAATACATTGGTGATTTCTTCCCAACGATCGCAGTCATTAACGCTCTTAAATACGCCGTTATGATGTTGGACCCAGAGAATATTCGGATCCGAGGGGCTCTGCACCATGCGATGCGGGTCTTGAATGTTGGGATCGAAGGCGCGGTCCGGTGGCATGTATTCCGCGCGCATGCCATCGGCCTTGCAGGTCCAGGTGGCGCCCCGATCCGGGGTTTGCCACACGCCGCCGCTGGACACCGCCACGCTGACTTTGTTCCCATCGCGAGGGTCCACGCAAATGGAGTGGATGCCAGGGAAATCCGCGCCGCCGCCGTTCCATTCCTTGCGCTTGGGATGGTCCCAAAGGGAGCGCGCCAGGGTCCACGTGGCGCCGTCATCTTCGGACCAGAACAGTCCGCCGGGAAGGGTGCCGCACCAGAGCAGGCCCGGCTGGCTGGCGTGGCCCGCCTCCAAAGACCAAATGCGCTTGAGCTTCCACTCCAGCACCTGGCCCATGGAATCGCGCTCCTCCACGCCTTCGGGCTGCTCGGGATAGATCGGCACGCCAATCTCTTCCCAGGTCGCGCCTTGATCCTTAGAGCGATGCAATTTCACGCCGAAATGCCCATGATCCAGGGCCGCGAACCAGTGCCCGCTGCGGGAATCCGAGAGCGAAATCGTCACGTTGTCACCGAGGAAAGAGACGCCTTCGATGCCCCACTTTCCAGCCTCGCCCCGGCGGATCTTGAAGAGCCCTTTGCGTGTGGAGACCAGCAGCAGATCTGACACCTCACCCTCCGGAAAGCGCCTGCATGATGAAAATTTCGCCCTTCTCGCCCACCCTATCGCTCAAGTTCCGGCGATCCGAAATGGCCTGCCCGTCCACGAAGATAACCATGTGATGCCGCAGCGCGCCGTGTTCGTCGAGCACATAACCACGGGCGACCGGATACAACGTGAACGTGGCATCCAAGGCTTCCCGCACCGTCGCGCCGTCCACCCCGCAGGGTGGGCATTGAACATGACGTTGGAGATTGGCGGTGAAGACGATGCGGGGCATGGGAGGCCTACTTATTCAGGGCAGCCACCACCACGCCCATGACCAGATTGCCAAAGGTGTCGAAGGCGATCTGCTTGGCCACGAGCATTCCCGGCAGTGGTTCCACGGCGTAGTAGATCAGGTAGGTCGGTATTGCTGTGAGCAGCGCGATGGCCAGGCCGAAACGCAGGCCCTGGGCGAAGAAAGGTTTGTCCTCGCGGCCTCGCTGGTAGACCCAGACGAAGGCCCCGGAAAGGATCACGTGGGCCGCCAGCAAGAATGGAAAATGGGCCGCGCCGTCAGCTTCCGCGCGCATGACGCCCGGCAGTTGGGCGTAGTCGCCATGAAGCAGCAGGCCGTGGATCAAGAATCCATGGCCCATGGCGATCACGAAGATTACCAGCCAAGAGAGAAAGAAACGCTTATTCATGGGGCCTCCGAAAACAAAGTGGGGGGTAAGAAAAGGAAAGGGCAGGTTAAGTTAATCCGAAGCCTTACCCGGAAACAGGGCCTCGGTGTGAAGTGTCTGGGGTCCATTGGCATCGCAAAGGGCGTAAATGGATTCGTAAAGGGAGACGCCCGCTTGTTCGCCTTGCGCATTAAGGATGTAGAAGTTCACCTGGAAATTAGGCAGGCCTCGGTTGTTCAGCAAGCGCTTCTCGATGGTGTGGGCCTTGATGCGGCGCAGGGCCTCCATACCCGCATCCTTCGGCTTCATCCCCCGGCGCAGTAGCTCCACGATGAGGAAGGAATTAAGGCCGAAAAGATTCGCCTCGCCTCGGCCGGTGGAGCCCGCGGCACCGATCTCGCCATCCACATAGACCCCCGCCCCCAGGACGGGTGAGTCGCCCACCCGGCCGGGGATTTTCCAGGCCAAACCACTTGTGGTCGTGACGCCGCAGACCTCGCCTTTGGCATTCACGCCGTTGCAGTTGATGGTCCCGTAAAAATGTTCGGGGCTGATGAGGCCGTCGCGCACCATCTGCAGGCCCGCTTGAAAGCCTGCGGCGGCGCGCTTTTCCGGGTCCAGCCAGTGCGGGGAATCCGTGCGGCGCTTCCACTCTAGCCACAGCTTGCGGCTGTGTTCCGTATTCAGATCAGCCTCGACCTGAAAGCCCATCTGGCGGGCGAAATCCTGGGCGCCCTTCCCCACCAGCAGATGGTGATCCGTATGCTCCATGATGGCCTTCGCCACCAGGGAAGGCGTGCGCACGCCCTCCAGGCAAGCAACTCCGCCCGCCCGGCGCTTGGGCCCGTGCATGCAGGAAGCGTCCAGCTGCACGACGCCGTCGGCGTTGGGAAGTCCACCATAGCCCACGCTGTCGTCGGTGGGATCCAGCTCGACGATGTTGACGCCCGCGATCAGCGCATCCAACACATCCGAACCTTTCTCCATCAGGGTGAAAGCTTGGGCCACGCAGGTGATGGCGCCGCCATTTGTAAATCGATTGCCATTGGCGCTGGAGATGACCATGGGCCTGGGGCCGCTGCGCTTGATCGCAGGCGCCTCTTTCTCGGCTGGTTCCTGCGCGCGCATCGGCAAGGCGGAAGCCAAGCCGGTGGCCAATCCAGTGGCGACACTGCTCTGCAAGAAAGCGCGTCGGTCAAGGGGACGAGCCATGGGCACCTCGGGCATTTGGATTGTGCCCTCAGCTTAGCGGCTTCGGATCACTGCCCCAAATCCTTTACAACCTGCTCTCCGCCGAGCTGCCCCATCTGCCTCAGAATCCACGCCTGACGCCCTCGGACGTAGGGGCTTGGGGCATCCACGCGATACTTGTGGGGGTTCGGCAGGACCGCCGCAAGGAGGGCGGCTTCACTGGGTTTGAGCTTGCTGCTCGATTTGTGAAAGAAGGTTGTCGAGGCCGCATCGACGCCGTACACGCCATCGCCAAATTCCACAATGTTGAGGTAGACCTCAAGAATCCTGCGCTTGGACCATCCAAGTTCGAGGAGCATCGTGAAATAGGCTTCGGCGCCCTTGCGCAGCCAGGAGCGAGATTCCCAGCAAAACATATTTTTCGCGGTTTGCTGGGACACCGTGGAAGCGCCACGCTTCCGCTTGCTCTTCTCGTTATGGGCGTACGCCTTTTCGATGGCTTTCCAGTCGAATCCAAAATGATCCGCGAAATTCTGATCCTCCGCGGCGATCACCGCCACGCCCACGCAAGGGGCCATGTCATCCAGGGAAACCCAGGTATGGCGGGATTTGTAAGGCTCCGTCGAAAACCATGATTCGATGCGGCGCTCCACCATGAGCGCTGAAAAGGGTGGATGCGCGAAACGCAGCAGCAGCACCCCCAGGACACTGCCCAGGAGGAACCCCAGCATCGCGATGACCAGTCCCTTCAAGCCCCGCCGCCACCATGATTTCTGCTTTGACGCCACGCCATCCTCAAAATCCAGAATCCTGAAATCATCACACACAGGCCGCCCGCCGACGGCCCATCCAATGATTCCCTTCGCATCGCCTAATCTAGGCCGCACGGATGTCCGTAGCATCGTCATGAGCAAAAGAACCCCGCAGGATGCTTCCTGGAATTCAGAGCCAGCTTCGTCTTTCAAGCGGCGAGGCCGAGCCTGGGGTTGGCTGTGGAAAACCGCGCTGGTGGTGGGGCTGCTGGGGATTTCCGGAGCGATCATCGTCATCACCCAACTGGAATCCATGTCACGAAAGGCCTGGCCCGCGGTGCGGCAGGTGTCGGCGCGGCTGCAGACCGACGAGGGCGCCCGGGATCTCTGGGCGAAAAACCCCGAGCTGCAACAGGGCTACCCCGATCAAGAGGGGTTCCTGTCCCAGGTGAAACTCCACCGAACCGCCTTCGCAAACCTTCCGGCTCTGGAACCTCCTCGGGACGGGGAGACCCTTCAGATTGAATCCTGGCCTATAGGCATCATGGCTCGATTGAAGTCCCAAGATGGGACGTGGATGCAATTGACCATTGAGCGGGTTCCAGTGGTCGGAGATGTGGCCCAACAGGGAGAAGGCATCACCGAGTTGGTTTTCGCCGACCGCGGGGGGTCGTTGGAAGAAAGCCGCCGAGAAGCCCGACAGGCCCAGTCCAACCGGCGTTGGTCTCGTTTCCGGGAAAACGCGGTAGCTCTGCAAACCGATGATGGCGCCAAGTCGCTTTACCAGGCCCAACCGGGCCTCAAAAAACATTTCCCCACCGAGAATGATTTCCTGGTGAAGGCGCGGGCCTGGAGACCCCAGTTGGAGTCGCTGCCGGAGGATTCTCGGGAGGATGGGGGTCATTTGCAATTGCACATCTACACTTCTCCATTAGGTGAACAGCAGGAACTCGCTTACACGACGAAATCAGGCATGAGGCTCCGCCAGAATTGGAGTAACGGACAGCTGGTGGAACTCAGCCTGGATGCGACTTCGCGCTAGAGGAGGCACGAACCCGGCTGGTTTTGCCGACTTTCATCCCCTGCGAGTTGTGTTTATCTGGGGTCCGATCATTCCACCTTGGATCCCCCATGCCCAAGCGCCTCGTCATCTGTTCCGATGGAACCTGGAACAAGCCCGATCAAACCAGCGGAGGCCTGCCCTCCCCAACAAATGTCGTGAAGCTGATGCAGGCGATCCCGGCCAGCGATGCCACCGGAATGGAACAGCGGGTCTTCTACCACTCCGGAGTGGGGGCGGAGGGCGGGTGGTGGAGCCGATTCACCGGGGGCGCCTTTGGGGAAGGCATTGATGACATCATCGAAGCCAACTACCGTTTTTTGATCGAAAATTATGATCCCAATGATGAACTCTTTCTCTTCGGATTCAGCCGCGGCGCCTATCTCGCTCGTAGCACCGTGGGGCTGATCCGAAACTGCGGCCTACTGAAGCGGGAGCACCTGGATCAGTTCGACGCGGCCTACGCGCTGTACCGCCGCCGGGATGAGGCTTCCCATCCCCGAGCCGAGGAATCCACGGCCTTCCGCGCGGCCTATTCCCACGAGCCGCGCATCAGGTTCATCGGCGTGTGGGACACGGTGGGCGCCCTGGGCATCCCGGTCACGCCCCTGCGATTTTGGTCCAAGGTCTTCTACGAATTCCATGACGTGATGCTCAGTACTTGGGTGGACTACGCCTATCAGGCCCTGGCGGTGGATGAGCACCGCAAACCCTTCGCGCCGACCCTTTGGCAGGCTCAGATCGACGCCAAGGGGCAGACGTTGGAGCAGGCCTGGTTCGCGGGAGCGCACCGCAATGTGGGGGGTGGTTATGCGGACCATGGACTATCTGACTTGGCGCTGATCTGGCTCGCCGAAAAGGCACAGGCCTGCGGTCTGGCTTTGAGCCTGCCCCCGGACGTGGCGCCCGACACCATGGGTGAGCTGGGGGATTCCATGACTTTCTGGTACCGATTACTCAGCGAAATCATTCGCAATATCAGTCCTGGCTTGGATGGACAATCCATCGCCCCCAGCGTGAAGGATCGTCAACGCCGCAGCACCGACTACCGGCCGTCAAATATTTCGTGGCCTTAACAAATCCGGCCCACGAGAGCTGCCAACGCCGTCTCTACCCTCAGGATGCGAGGGCCCAGATCCACGGGCCGGAAGCCCAAGCCTTGAAAGCTTTTCAGCTCCGCGTCCACCCATCCACCTTCGGGTCCGATGGCCAAGGTGACGGGTCCCGAAATGCCCCGGGGACAAAGTTCCGGCCCTCCCGGATGGGCCAGCAGCGGGAGCGAATCCTTCATCAGCCTCGGCAGGTCATCTTCCACAAAGGTCCTGAAGAGCCGCGCCAGGCTGAGTTCGGGCAGAATCGTATCCTTGGCCTGTTCCAGGCCGAGGACTCGCTGTTGCAGCAGATTTTCATCGCTTAATCGAGGACTCTTCCAATAACTTTTCTCGACTTTCCAGGCGTTGATCAGCACGATGCGATGGACGCCAAGGCTCGTGGCGGCGGCCAGCGCGCGGTTCAGGACCTTGGGACGGGGCAAGGCGAGGATCAACGTCAGGGAGAGTTTTGGGGGTGGCTCCTGATCCAGGAGCAGGTCCAGCTCTAGGGCCTCGCCATCTAGGCGCGTGACCACACCGCGACCCATCTTTCCGTTGAGGCGCCCCACTCGAAGCGAATCACCGAGAGTGGCCCGGTGGACTTCCCGGGCATGGGCGAGACGGCGCCCTACGAGCCGAACCCGATTCGGGGCGATGAAATCCTCAGGGAAGAGCAGCACCATATTCACGTTGGGCCCAGGTCTTTGACCAAGATGCGATCCACGTCCACCTGGCTGCCCACGAGGAAAGTGTGGAAACCCACGTCCACAAAGCCCTGACGCGCGTAGAAAGCCAAGGCCCGAGGATTGTTTTCCCAGACGCCCAGCCACAAGGTCTTGGCGCCCTTCTCTTTGGCGATGCGGATGCAGGCTTCCATGAGCGCGGGCCCAACGCCCTTGCCCACGGCCTTCTGCAAGGCGTAGATCCTCACCAGCTCGATGGGATCAGGGCCCTGGACACAGGGCTCCGGCGGGCCTTCGCGGACCAGGGCGTAGCCGACGGGCTCGCCTTCCAGCTCGGCGAAAAGAAAGGTGCAGGCCGGGTCCGCTAGCTCCTTCCTGAGCTTCTCCGCATTAAAAGCGCCCTGGAGAAAGTCCTCGAAATCCTCGGTGGCATAGAAGGACTCGAAGGCCTCGCGAAAGGTCCGCACGCTCAGGTCCGCTAGCAGGGCTAGATCCACGGCAACGCCCTGGCGAAGAATCACCGCGGCCTCATTTCCCGAGAAGGCTGCGCAGGGTTTTGCCGTCTTCGTAGCCGAGGTCGTCCACCCGCCATCCATCGGGGGTCTCCATGAGCAGCGCCACGACGATGCGATGGCGGCCGTTGCCTTTGAAGGTCACCGAAACTTTCAAAGCAGGGCCCGCCAGGCCCGTCCTAACGGCCTTACCCACCACGAATCGCGTCGGGTATTCCTGACTGTCGGTGAAGGGATCGCCATTGATGGTGGGCGCTTCGTCGGGGCTCGCCGGTTTGTCCAGCTCCGCGTTTAGTTGCTTTTGGAAACCAGTCGTCAGCCACCGGGCCTTACGGGAGACCGACGCTTTAGTGAAGCCCATACCGTGACTGAAATGATCGGCGAAGAGGGCCCGGACCACTGCTTCAGGCGTGGCCGCTTTGGGCGCTGGCGCAGCCAACAGCGAAAGGGAGATAAGGGGAAGGATGAGCTGGACCATGAAGGAATGTTATTCGCCCAGCGGCTTCATCGGGCCTTCTTCTTGCGGGGTTTGGACGCGGCCACCTTCAAGGCCTTTCCCATCCACACCGCCAGTTCATCGGTGTCCTCCAAAGCCTCTGAAGGCAGCTCGAAATAGCCCATCGCTCTGTCATCCCCGAAAGGATGGAAGGCGCCCATGCCCTGGGCTTCGAAATCGGCGCGATTGGAATCATCCACTTTGAAATAGAGCCGGTCGTTGTCCATCAGGGCGAAGAAGAGGCCTTTCGCATAGAGCCCCACGCCGCCGAACATGGATTTGGCGGTGGTGGGCGCCACGCTGCCCAGCTGTTCCAAGACGAAGGCCCGATAGGAAGCGCTGACGGCCATCTCAGCACCCTTTACCGAGAATGGCCCAGGGATTGAGTCCTTTGATGCACACCTTGACCTCGGGGAAGAATTGGCCCTGAGCATAGCGAAAATCTGCTGTCCAGCCAGCCGCTTTGAGGCGAAAAGCGGGGGGCGCCGGGTTACACTGGATTTCGATGAGGCCCATGAATTCCCCTTCCTTGCTGGTTCAGGCGTTGCTTTGCGCGAGTGGAGCGCGGCTCCCGTGGTGAAACCCAAGTCTGGCGTCAAAGCCCCCGCCAGCAGCGGGCCGATCTCCATCCAACTCCTGTCCCAGGACCGGG
>JANXXC010000051.1 GCA_025350765.1 Holophagaceae bacterium
GACCAAGACCAAGCTCGGCAGCCTGATGATGGAGCCCGAGGGGCGCAACTTGCGGACGCACATCGTCAACACCATCACGAAGCAAGGAACGAACGAATTGAAGGGCTCCGTCTTCTACTTTTTTCGCCCCGGATCTCTCGATTCCAAATCGCCCTTTGGCACGGACAATTCCGACTACCGGGTGAAGCAATACGGCGCTTCCGTGGGTGGCCCCATCCTGAAAGACAAGTTGTTTTACTTCGCCGCCGTGGAGCGTTACCAACGGGCCGACAACAACGTCGTCACCATTCTTCCGTTCGCCGTGGCCTTGATTGGCGCAGCGGGCTTTCATGTGGACACGGGCAAGCTGCCTTACGAAGAAGGCGACACCTCGGGCCTTCTGCGCTTGGACTGGGTGCAAAACCCTTCGAGTCGATGGACCTTCCGGGCCTTATTCGGACAACAAAAAGATGAGAACGCGATTCGTTGGGGCGGCCTCACGGCGAAAAGCGCGGGCGGTTCCCGCAGCACCCACGATCAAACTTTCACCATCGCGAACCAATGGGTGGGTAGCGAATGGTTCAATGATTTCCGCCTGATGGTGGCGGACCGTGACTCCCGCATTGATCCGCTGGATCCCGCGCATTCGGTCTACGTGGAGATCCTGGGCACGGCGATTTTCGGTACCCAGCGCTTGGCGGATCAGCAGGCCCACATCCGCTACACGCAGCTCGCGGACACCGTGACCACGGTGCGCGGCAATCACACATTCAAAGCGGGCATTGATTTGTTGCACTCGAAAAACGATGCGACGGTGGCGCAAAATTTCGCGGGCGTTTACCGATTCCAAGCCATTCCCCAGATCGGCATTCCCGATGCGCTGACGGCCTTCGCGGCGCCCAATCCCTTTGGTGGTTCGGGTATCCCGGTGGCCTTCGTGCAGAGCTACGGAAATCCCCACGCCGGTTTCACGGCGAAAAGCGAAGCAGCATTTCTCCAGGATGATTGGCAATTGCATCCGACTTTTTTAATGAAGATCGGGCTGCGCTACGAGCGTGAATCGTTACCTGCCTTTCCCAATACGCCGGACTACGAGGCGGTGCAACATCCGTCTTCCACCGTAGACCCGGTACTGGGGCCTACGCAGCTGCCCCCGGGCGCCTACGACTATCCGGCCAACTTCCGGATCCAGCGGGATTGGAGCGCCAATCGCGTACATCCTCGACTCTCTTTTAGTTGGCAGGCGAGGCCTGAACTTCGAGTTTATGGTGGCGGCGGACGCTTTGGCGGGCCCACGAATCTTGGTCCTGTCTATGGCATCCGCCTTTTCAATGGCCGCGATATTCAAACGGTCATCAGGACCCTGCTGGACCCCGTGCTTCAAGGGCCTCTGCCCACCTGGGCGAACGCCGATGGCGTGGCCAAAGACCATCGCTATGCAGCGCTGCCACCGGGCCCCACGACCTTTGTCCTCCCTGGTGACGTAGCCTTTCCGACCATGTGGCAAGAGAATCTCGGCGCCGAATGGAATCCGAATCCCCAGCATCATTTCGGGCTGGAGCTGGTGCATTCCAAGGCCAAGGGTTTTATGAATGTTCGGGACGTGAACGCCTTCCAGATCTATTTCAATCCCGCCACGAACAAGGTGGTCCTGCGGCGTCCGGATTTGCGCTACAGCACGCTGAATCGCGTGGATGGCACCGGTAACGCGGACTATGACGGCCAGAGCCTTTCATGGACCTGGAAGCGCGGCGCGAACTTTTTGTTGAACGCGAGCTACACGCATTCGGATTCGAGGGACAACTCCACCGACTGGACCTCGGATTACACCCCGCAGAACACTTTCGATCCAGGGAGCGAACGGGGACCGAGCCTGCAGAATCAAAAGCACCGGTTGACCGCCGCGGCGGTGTGGGCCACGGGCCATCAAGGGCAAGCGTGGACACGCGATTGGACCTTCAGCGGCATCCTGCACTGGGCCTCGGGGCGGCCCTACTCGCATTTGGCGGGCGCCGATAACAATTACGATGGCGATGGCACCTCGGATCGATTCGGCGGATTGGGCCGCAATTCAGAGACGACGCCATCCACTTCAACCGTGGATTTGCGTGCCGCGAAAAGTTTTTCTTTCAATCGCACCCAGCTGGAACTGCTGGTGGAGGTTTTCAATTTCTTCAACCGCTCTAATGTGTTGGAAGTTCAGAACGTCGAAAATTCAACCACTCCAGTCTATGGAACCCCCACCCGCTACGGTCCCAAGCGGCAGTTGCAATTCGGGGTGCGGGTTACGTTTTAAATCCGATTTGGATGAAGCAGAAAATTTGATTGGCGGCATTGTTCTGTCAAATTTCTCACGTTCTCACGCCATCAAAAAGCTGCGACACAGAGATCACAGAAAAAAGCCGGAGAACACAGAGGGATTCGTTCGGTGGCACGCAGGGTCGCCCGCGTTTCCGTGGCCGTCTGTGAGATTTCCGCGCCTTCTGTGTTTAGTTTTTTTTGCTTGGAGAAGCCGACGTTCAGATCGTTTTAAATCCCCGGCACGAACATCCTCGCGGTGGCCTCGGGATTGCGGTATCCGGCTTCCCGCAGGGCGCTAGCGCTTGCGGCCATGAGCTCATCGCCGATGGCATTGCCGAGATGTTTCCCCCTGGCCCAGCGCACCGTCAGCATATGGGTGGTCATTTCCTCGCTCTCGAAAGCGATTTCCGCTTCCAGGAATCGGGCTTGAGCTTCTTCTGTCCGGCCTTCCAAAGCCATGGCCACGCCAAGATCCTTCAGCCCCATCGCCTTGCCGTAGCCGCAAGATTCTTTGAGCAAGGCTTTGATGTCCCGATGCGCCGCCCTCAAATGCTGGGCGCGATGCTTGGGTTCAGCGACGGCGCATGCCAGCAGGCAGCGCGCCCGAAATTCAACACAGGTGACTCGAATGCCTTGAGCCCGCAGGAGCAGCGAACCTTTCAGAGCGGGCCACTGGGAGGTCACATAGTCCAGGGCCGCTCTGGCCTGCCCCCGGAAAAGCCGTACTGCGGCGCGACCGGCCAGGAGCTGAAAGTGCTGAGTGAGAAAGCCCGTCTGCGGCCAGCCGATCAAGGCCCGATCCAACTCTGATTGGGCGAGATCTGGATTGTCGTCGGCCAAATGAAGATTCCAACTGAAGATCCGGAGATTCGCCAGGGTTAGGACATCGCCGAGTTCCTGAGCCTCGCTCAGGAGTTGCGGGAATCGTGACGAGGCTTGGCGAAGCTGACCCAGGACATTCACCGAGGTCAGCCAGTAGATCTGGGCTACGTGGATTTCGTAGGCCACGCCGGTGCAACTTGCGCGAAGAATGGTCTCGGCCTTTTCAAGCCAATCTGCAGAGGAACGCCAGCGCCCGGTGACGAGCGCTGCGAGGCCCGCGCCGATGTAGGCCCTCGCCAGGGCTTCGGGATCGCCCATGCGCTCAGCCAAGGCCATGGTGGCGGCCTGGAGGCGGCGTATCCCCCCCAATTCGCTGGTGCCGACGCTGGCCCTGAGCGCCATTTCGTGGGCGAGACCGCGGACGACGCGATAAGGTTCGCCCGCGTCGAGGGCCAAAATAAGTTGCCGAGACTGGAAATCTGAGGCGCGAATCACGTCGAAGGGGCCCAGGCCCATGGCCACGGACCAGAGGGTGTCGATGCGATCCAGGTTTTTGGCCGGGATTTCTTCTACCCTGCGCTCCTTGAATTTCAGGCCGCGCAGTTGCAGCCGCAGGCGATGGAAGATGAGGGAGGCCAGGGCCCGGGAGGGAGTCGCGGGTATGCGCAGGCCGATGGATCCGAGCACCGTACGGGTGGTGGCGAGGCCCTTCTCCAGATGCCCGCTGCGAAAGAATTCCTCTGCGGCGCGCCGTTGCCAGATTCGATGGGCGGGAGAGTCTCCCCTAGACGCCGCGTCCAGGTAGACTTCGGCGGCCGCGGCGCTCCGCCCAGCGTTGACTAAAGCCTGGGCGAGCTTGGGGCG
>JANXXC010000063.1 GCA_025350765.1 Holophagaceae bacterium
CTGCTGTAAAAAAATCGAATTATTTGTCGTCTCCATGTAATGGCCATATGGCGCATTTACCGGCGGAAACAATGGCATCATTCTTTTCATTTCATCGCTCAACGTAAAGCGGGAAAAATCAGGATTAATATTTGCCGCGAAGCGCATTCTCCACAGCGCTGCGATCGCTGTAGGGGTGCTTTACGCCATGAATTTCTTGGTAGGGCTCGTGGCCCTTCCCGGCCAGAAGCAGTAGATCGCCAGGGCGGCAATGAGCCAGCGCCTGCCCCACGGATTCGGCTCGATCGGCATTGCGGTGATAGCGGTCTCCATCCCCGCGGATGGCTTCTGGAAAGCCTCGGGCCGCGTCATCCAGGATGAGTTCGGGATCCTCGCCGCGCGGGTTGTCGCTGGTGTGCCAGATGACATCCGCGCCGCTCGCCACGGCGGTGGCCATGAGGGGCCGCTTGGTGCGATCGCGATCGCCGCCACACCCAAAGAGCACGTGGAGACGTCCGCCCGGGCGCAGCATCCGGCGTCCTTCCTCCAGCAATTTCTCCAGAGCATCCGGCGTGTGTGCATAGTCCACCAGCACGCCAAAGGGCTGGCCACAATCAACGCGCTCGACCCGTCCAGGCGCGCCAATGATCTTGGGAATGGCCAGCAGAATCTCCACCAAATCGAAGCCCGCCTCGGCGATGGCCGCGAGGGCCGCCAGCAGATTGGATGCATTGAAGCGCCCCAACAGCGGACTTTCGATGGGCCACGTACCCTGAGGTGTATGCAGGACAAATCGCGTGAACGTGGAGCTGAGTTCCAGATTCCGCGCGCTATAACTTGCCTTGCGGTCCATGCCGTAGGTTGCATGAGCCGGATTGTCCAACGCGAGCTGCTGGCCGTAGGAGTCATCCAGGTTCACCAGGATTCGTTCACTCTGTTTGAATAATCGGCATTTCGCCGCGAAGTAGCTCTCCATGTCGCCGTGAAAGTCCAGATGATCCTGCGTGAGATTCGTGAACACGGCCACCTTGAATCGAGCCCCCGCGACCCGGCCCAGCATCAACGCGTGGCTGCTCACCTCCACCGCGGAAGCGAGGTCTCCGGCTTCCACCGAGCGCCGGAGCCAACGATAAAAGGCCGGGCTTTCGGGCGTGGTGCGAATGGCTTCTTCCTCAACCTCACCGGCGGCGTTCATCACCGTGCCGATAAGGCCGCAGCCGATGCCCGCGCCTTGCAAGAGTTGACGAATGATGGTCGTCGTCGTGGTCTTGCCGTTGGTGCCCGTGATGCCTAGAAGCGCAAGGTGCTCGTCCGGCGATCCATGGAGAATTTTAGAAAGCCGCCCCATGGTGAAACGCCCATCTTCCATCGCGCCGAAAGCGATCTCAGGCGGAAGGATTTCGGTCCTGTCCGAAAGCACTGCCACCGCGCCCAGTTTCAGAACCTGAGGGATGAAATCGCCGCCGTGGATCTTTTCGCCGCTGAGGGCCACGAAGGCCCAGCCGGGTTTCACTTCACGGCTATCACAGGAAAGATCCACGACCTCAGCATCCAGATTGCCGGTCCACCGCGTCACTTCCTCCTGCTGGATCCAATCCCGGAATCTCATCCCTATTGGCTCCCCACGCGGATCTTCACGATCTTCTTGTCGTCTAGGGCCTGTCCTGGTTCAGGGCTCTGGCTGACCACGCGGGTGGCCATGCTGCCGTTGGGGCTGCCTTCGATCTGGGGAATGCCGCCGCTCATGACGACGCGTTGGATTGCGGTCTTCAGGGCGAGGCCCTTGAGTTCCGGCACCCTGCCCCGCTCCACGTGGACCACGGCCTCATCGTTTTCACTGCTGGGCCAATCCCGCAGGGAAAGTTTCAGATCCGGGGTCTGGTCCTCTGAGTTGCTGTTCTGGCGGTAGCGCCAAATAGCGTCGCCGATCTTCTTGAACAGGGGCGCGGCCACATCGCCGCCGGTGACATCCCCTTGAGGATCGTCGAGCATGAAAATCATTCCGTACTGAGGCTTGTCCGCCGGGAAGAAGCCCATGAACGAGGCGTAGTGGCGCCGGGCGTCGTACTCGCCATTGATGAGCTTGCGGGCTGTTCCGGTCTTGCCCAAGGCTTCCACACCCTCGAGCTTGGCTTTTTTGCCGGTGCCATTGGTGATGACGCCCTTCAGCACTTCGCGCATGAGCGCCGAGGTTTCTTCGCTGATAACAGGCTTGCCATTATTGCGCACCAGAGGTTTTGTTTCCTTGAGCAGCTTGCCCTGGTCGTTGTAGATGTCCTTCACGATGTAGGGGCGCATGAGCTTGCCGCCGTTGGCCACGGCGCAACCGGCCATGAGGATCTGCAAGGGGCTCGTGGACAGGCCGTAGCCAAAAGAAAACGTGATCTGCGTGGGGAAGGACCAGCGGTCTGGCGCGATGAGCCGCCCTTGGGTTTCCCCAGGGAAATTGAGGCCGGATGGCTCGCCGAATCCGAAAGCGCGAAGGTAGCGGTAGTGATCGGCGGGATCCAATCTCAGCCCCAGTTTGGCCGCGCCGATGTTGGAGCTTTGGGTGAGAATTTCCTCGAAGGTGATGAGGCCGTGGTGGTGGGTATCCGTCACGTTGATGTTATTGCCGAAATTCCAGCGGCCGGGGCCGCAATCGATCTTCTCTCCGAGATGTACCTTGCGTTCCTCCAGGGCGATGGCCGCCGTGAAGATCTTCATGGTGGAGCCAGGCTCATAGGCATCCTCCACGGGATGCACTTTGCGCGCGGCCTTCTGACGCTCCTGTTCCTCTTTCAACTCGGCCCGCTCCATCGGGTTCAGATCCGACAAGGGGCGGTTCATGAATTTCGCCGGGAGGATGTGGTTGGGGTTGAAGGTGGGCGTGCCGGCCATGGCCAGGATCTCGCCGGTGTTGGGATCCACCACCACCGCGTAGGCCGTTTGCGGATGGCTGAGCCGGATCCCTTCTTCAAGGGCGTCTTCGACGATGTGCTGGATGGTGGAATCGATGGTGAGCTGCATGGTGAGCCCGTTCACGGGCACCTGGGCGTAATTCTCTTGGAGGATCAGCAGGTGGCCCTTGGCGTCGCGCGGCGCGATGAGCTTGCCCTGCACGCCAGCGAGTTGGTCGTCGTAAGCCTGTTCGATGCCCAATTGGCCGATGCCATCGATGTTGGTGAAGCCGAGGATCTGGCAGGCCAGACTGCCCCGGGGATAGTGGCGACTGCTCTCCGGCAGGAAGCCTAAGGCATCCTCCTCTAGAGCCCGCACCGCCGTAGCTTTCGAGGGGCCCATCTGCCGCTCGATCCAAACGAAGGGCTTTTTGGTGAGCAGCCGGTCCAGCACCACGCGTTTGGGGAGATCGAGGACCTTTGCCAGCTTCACCGCCACCTCGTTGGCGGCCTTCACGTCAGGATTACCCCAGCTGCGCACTTCGCCTTTCTCCACCTTGTATTGTGGATAGAAGGTCTGAGGCGTGCAGAAAAGGCTTTCGGATTTCAGCGAGATGGCTAGGCTTTCTCCCCGGCGGTCCAGCAGCTCGCCCCGCACCGGCGGGATGGGCACCTCCACCGTATGCTGGTGCTCGGCGCGGATCTGGTAGCGCTTGTGCTCCACCAACTGCAACTGCACCAAGCGGCCAAAAATCAGCAGGGACCAGACTCCCGTGAAGGCCAGCACCCAAGGCAGCCGAGAGGCCACGCGCTCCCGCGCCTCGACGCGGCCGATCAGGCGCCTGGGCTGGGAGCTGCCTAGAAATGTTTCAAGAAGGGCCATGGATCCAACGGGTAGGCGGATGTGCCTGTCTACATCCTAAGGGCAGTGCTGAGTCTTTAGTCGAGGGTTGAGAGTTGAGAGTCTAGTTGGCGGCGCCTCCGGCGCGTCCCTAGGAATAACGCGTCCTGCGGGCGCATCTCCTACCCAACTCTCGACCCAAGACTCTCGACTCTCGACCCAAATAAAAGGATCGCCGTGGAAGTACGTTGCCAGGGGGAGGTGAAACCATCACCGTAGCCCTACCTCCTGGAGCTGGAGGAACTCCAGAGGCCCCTGGCGCCGCCCTTCCACGGCGAAGGCGGACCCTCGCTTATTTGCCGAGGGAAAGCATGAATTCGTCGGAGCTGACGGGCCGCAGCTTGGCCAGCTTCTGATCCTGATTCGTGAAGCGGCGCTGAATCATAAAGCTCTGCTTGCGGGGTTGCAGGCCCATTTGCGTCGCGAAGCCCTGGACCTCCTCGTCGCGCTGATAGCGGCTGCGTTCGAGCATCAACTTCCGCTGATCCTCTTGAGCTTTTTGGATCTGCTCTTTCACCTGGCTCATTTCGTAGCTGAGCCGCGTGTTCTGCAGGTTCAGGTAGACCATCGAAGCCAGGGGCATGGCCACCGCGAAGACCAGCATCAGCATGCGCAGGATGCCCTCGCTTTCCACGGCGCGGACGCCATGGGATGCCTGAGTCTGAGGGGTGAAACGGGTGCGGTTCATGGGGACCTCGCTTGAGCTAGGAAATTCGTTCGGCTACCCGCAAGCGGGCGGAACGGGATGGGGGATTGGACTGGCATTCGGCGTCGGAAGGCGGGATGCCCCCCGCATGGATGAGGCGGACGATTTTTGGCAGGGGAACCGGCGACTCGCGGCCTGGTCCGTCATAGATGCCCGATAGGCGACGGAGGGTCTGCTTGACGATGCGATCCTCTAAGCTGTGGAAACTGATGACCGCCAGACGGCCGCCTGGGCGGAGGTGCTGAATGGCCTTTTCGAGAGACTCCGCAAGCCGCACCAGCTCCCCGTTCACGGCGATTCGGATGGCCTGGAAAGTTCGGGTAGCAGTATCGGAACGATGTTGGCGCCTGAGGGCCGCGGTCATGGGCAGCACCGAATGCACGGCCTCGGCTAAGTCCGACGTGGTGTGCAGGCGACCTTCCTGGAAAGCCCGCAAGATGGCGCGGGCGATGGGCCGCGAGGCCCTTTCCTCGCCGAACTGATAGATGGCGTCCGCCAAGGTGGTGTCGGTCTGCGCCTCGATCCATTGCAGCGCCGTGGGGCCATCCTCGGTGTTCATGCGCATATCCAGAGGACCTTCGTCACGGAAGCTGAACCCCCGCGCCGGGGACTTGAGTTGGAGGGTGGAAACGCCGAGATCCATGAGGATCGCGTCGAAGCCGTGGGGAGCCTGGAGGGCGCACCAGGCCTCGAAGGCGTGTTCGCCCCAGACTTCTTCGTAGGCTCCGGCCAGGATGTTCAGGCGGGCATCGGAACCCAGTCGCGCCTTGGCGGCCTCGCGGGCCTCGGGGTCGCGATCCACGCCGAGGTAACGGGAGTCCGCGTCGCAGCGGGCTAGCAGGGCTTCCGCGTGGCCGCCGAGACCCAAGGTGAGATCCAGGATCCGCGCCGCCGGCGGCAGCACCAGATTGTCGAGCACCTCGTAAAGGAGCACGGGGACGTGGGGGTGGGCCGCGGTCATCACCTATATCCCCAAATCTGCGAGCTGGGCCATGTCGTCGGCGGTGAGCGGCTCCGTGGCCATGCGGCGTTCGAAGTTGGCGCGACTCCAGATGGCTAGGTGATCCATCTGGCCGAGGATGGCCACCTCGCCCTGCAGCTTCGCCGCCTCCCGAAGGATGCCGGGGATGACGAAGCGGCCCTGGCTGTCGGGCTCTACTTCGGTACCGTAGTAGGCGGTGATTTCAAGGAACTTGCGCTTGGCGGGATTGGTGGAGGGCAGCGCGGAAAGCCGCGCCTCGATGGCCTCCCAGACCGACATGGGATAGAGGCGCCCCGCGATGCCATCCATGGAGGTCAGGTAGTGGCGGGAGCTTCCCCCGCCCTCGCCGGTGGCGAGGGTGTCGAGGTCGGCCTTGAAGGACGTGGGCAGCTTAAGGCGCCCTTTTTCGTCCACCGTAGCCGGTGAATTGCCGCGAAGTCGCAGCACGTATCCCGCCTTTCAACAAAGAGCACCAGGACTCGAACGGCGACGGGGGTAGACCACTTTGACCCACTTCATTCCATTTTTTGCCACTGATTGCCACTCACGAGTGTAGGTGCCCCTCAAAACCCCTCAAGCCAAAAGAAAAACGAAAAAATCACAACGGACGCGAATTTACATCACGTCGTTCCGGTCTTGTTACATCCCAGGAGCACCGTAAAACCTGGGTTCCCCGCATACTTGGGATTCTTATGAAGCGAACGCCCCTGCTCCCTGCTCCCCCCCTCGCCGCCCTGGCCTTGGCCCTCCTGGGCGCCTGGATGGTCTTCTTCCTGGGTCAGCCTCTGGGGCTCATCCTGGGAGGCCCCTGTTTTCTCACCGGGGCCGGCCTGCTGCTGCGCCAGGGATTCCTGCAACTGGGCTCCGCCGCCCAGGTCAAATCGGAGCTTGAGTCGGAGAATCTCTCCCTCAAGGACCGCAGCCGCCACGAGGACAGGCTTCGCCAAGGAATCCTGGTCCACCTGCGGGAAGGCTTGGTGTTGCTGGGTCCCGGCAAGGAAATCCGGCTCTACAATCCCGCCGCCCAGCTATTGCTGAGCAGCTCCAGCCGTCTCACCCTGGGCGGCTCGCTGCACGGGCTCTTCAGAGAACCCGAGACCCTTCGCCACATTGATCGGGCCTTTCAAGGTGAAGTCACCGAATGGACTTTGCGGCGGGACCCACGGGTACTGCGCCTCCGCGCGGTGCCTTTTGAATCGGAGGATGGTGACCCAAGCGTGCTGCTCACCCTAGATGACATCACCCATCAAGAGGCCTTGGAAACCACCCGCCAAAAATTCATTTCCAATGCCAGCCACGAGCTGAAGACACCCGTCACCAGCATCCGCATCGCCACGGAAAACCTGATGGATGGAGGCTCCGTAGCGCCGGGCGGCGAAGGGAATCTCAAAGCCATCCTGCGATCCGTGGATCGCATGACCATGCTGCTCAACGACATCTCGGAACTTTCCCGCATCGAGACCGGAGCGCTCCGGCTGGAGCCCATGCCCATCCAGATCGGTGTCTTCGTACCCCAACTGCTCGACGAACTGCGGCACCAGGCGGAACCCCGGAACATCACCCTGAAGACCCTTGTGGAACCGGGCCTTGAGCGCACGGTCATCGAGGTGGATTCCCTGCGGCTGCATCAGCTCCTGGAGAACCTGCTTTCCAACGCTATCAAATTCAGCCCAGTAGGCTCCGAAGTCACGCTCCGGCTTCAGCGCCGCGATCCATGGATCCTGTGGATCGTGCAGGATTCGGGCCCCGGCATCGCCGACAGCGACGCCAAGCGAATCTTCGAGCGCTTTTATCGCGCCGCTTCGACGCGGGGCGTCCCCGGCACCGGCCTGGGCCTCGCCATCGTCAAGCACCTGGCTCTGCTCATGGGAGGCGAAGTGAGCCTGCAGAGCGAACTGGGGAGAGGCGCGACCTTTACCGTGAAGCTGCCGCTTCAGGGGTGAGGGTTGAGGGATGAGGAGGGAGATCAAGGTGCCTCGTACCTTGTGCCTTGAATTTTCGATTTTCGATTTGAGGATCGCGCCTCTGGCGCCGCTACCCTCAAAGCTGACACAGCTTCCCCCCCAACGCCTTCCCGCCCAGCAGGTGAAAGTGCAGATGGAAAACCGTCTGCCCTGCGTCGGCGCCACAGTTGGAAATGAGACGGTAGCCGCTGGTGGCGATAGCGAATTCCTTGGCTAGTTTTGCGGCGACAGATGGGAGGCGAGCCACGGCTTTCTCCACTTCTGGAGTCAGGTCGTTGAGGCCCTCGCAATGCGCTTTGGGGATGAGGATCAGATGCACCGGCGCCTGAGGGGCGATGTCCTTGAAGGCCAGCAATTCATCATCCTCGTACACTACGGAGGCGGGGATTTCCTTCCGCACGATTTTGCAAAACAGGCATTCACTCATCAGGACTCCCATGTTCCACATCATTCTGCACCAGCCCGAGATTCCACAAAACACGGGCAGCATCGGGCGCCTCTGCGTCTCTAACGGCGCGAAGCTCCATCTCATCCACCCTCTCGGTTTCGAGACCAGCGACTACTACCTGCGCCGCGCGGGGTTGGATTATTGGGAGCATTTGAACCCCACCCACCACGACAGCTGGGAACACTTCCGCGCCACGCATCCCGAAATGCGGCTTTGGCTCTTCAGCACCAAAGGTGAACGCAAACACACCGAGGTGAAATTTCAAGAAGGCGATGGCCTAGTGTTCGGCAGAGAAACCCAAGGCCTGCCCGAAGAGCTGATCTATGCCCATCCCAAATCCTTGGTGCGCATCCCCATGCTCGGCGAATTCCACCGCAGCCTGAACCTCGCCCAGGCCGCCGCCATCGGCCTCTACGAGGCCTTGAGACAAACTCAAGGGTGGTAGGTCGCCGCGGCTAGGCGGACCACCTACTATCCCAGCACAACGTCCATCTTCCGCCCGAGGATCGCCACCCGTCCGCCTCGTTCCACGCAGAATGATTGACAAGTACATTTTTTATCGTACATTATAATTCGTACTTTGGAGATCCCATGAGCCCTTCCTCCTTGAAGCAAACAGCGCTGGGCCTTTTCCTGAGTTTGGGCTCGATCCTCGGCGCTCAATCCCTAGCGCTTAGTTTTGATGACGGCCCGAAACTCGCGGTCACTCCCCTGCTCACGCCACAGCAGCGCAACCAGGCGATCTTGAAGGCGCTGAAGTCCGCCCATATCCAGGCCGCCCTTTTCGTGACCGCCAATAATGGCGCCGTGAAACCGGAAGGGCTGGCCTTGGCCCGGGCCTGGGGCAAGGCCGGGCATTGGGTGGGCAACCACACCCTGAGCCATCCTGATCTGAACAACCAAGAGGTCACGCTCCAGGCCTACGAGGATGAAATCCTTGGCTGCGATGCCATCATCCAAAAATTGCCGGGCTATCAAAAATGGTTTCGCTTCACTTTTCTGCGGGAAGGCAACACCCCCGAAAAGCGGGACGGTATCAAAACATTCCTAATAGCTCAGGGTTACCGGAACGCCTCTGTCACCTTGGACACCAGCGATTGGCGTTTGGACCAAAGGCTGGTGGCAGCTCTGAAACGGAATCCCCACGCGGATCTACACCCCTTCCGCCGGATCTATCTGGAGCACCTGGAGCAAAGGGCCAACAGCTACCGGAATCTTTCCCAACTCTTGTTCAAGCGCGACATTGCTCAAGTAGCGTTGATGCATCACAACCTTATCAACGCGCTGTTTTTGAAGGACGCCATTCTGATGTTCAAGGCCAAAGGCTGGACCTTTGTCAGCCCGGCCGAAGCCTTTGCCGATCCCGTTTATCTGGAACAACCGGAACGCCTATTCCCAGGCCAGAGCCTGCTGTTGTCCATCGCCCGGAGTCGGAATATCAAGCTCGCCGACGTGGATCGCCTGGTGGATGACGCCGATGCGGAAATCGAGGAGATGGATCGGCTGGGGCTTTGAGAAACAGTCCCCAAGCCGAGCTATCACCCGCCGCTCGTCGTCGCCAGCGACCCATCGCTGTCGTGGGAGGTCCGCCGTGGATATTCGGGAATGAGGCCCACAGAAGCCCGTCATCCCTGCCCATAGCGACGATCTGTTACCCAAGCTCCTCTTTTTTCTTTATCCCCGTTCATCCCCG
>JANXXC010000083.1 GCA_025350765.1 Holophagaceae bacterium
AGATAGGCGGTCTGCTGTTCCTGGATGTAGGAGGCCTCGATCCGGTATTGGGCTCGCTCCGGGAGAATGCCAGCGAGAGTCCCTGGCGAGAACCAGGGATCCGTGTAACCGATCGTAAAGCTGTCCACGGACCTCGAAAAATTACCCGTGGGAAACCAGCGACGGAGGGTGGGGTTCTTGATGGTTCCGTCCCCCGCTCGCAGCCCGAAATCCAGCGTTCGGCCCATCCCCTGGAAGTTGAGGCGCTGAACTCCGTATCCAAAGTTGTAGCCGGTGCTCTTGTCATAGCCGAAAGATTCGCTGAAGACCCAGTGGGATCTCTCTTCTAGACGCAGGATCAGGTCGCCATCGGTCCAGGGGCCGGCCGGTTCCTTGGCATCGGAGGGAGCAGCCAGATCCTTCATGCTCGTCGCGTCCACGCGTTTGAAGGCGCCCAGGTTGCCGAGGTTAGCCTGGGCTTGCCCCAGGCTTTCTAGGTTCAAGGGTTTTCCCGGTGCGAGGTCCCGGGTATCCCGGGCCACGGCCCTCTCCCGGGTCTCGTCGCTTCCCCGCACCACCAGCCGGCGCACCTTCAGCAGTTCCTGCTTGGGGATCTCGATGCGGATGGTGGCGCCGGCATCATCCTCCTCGAAGCGCATGTGCACGATGGGATTCAGGGATCCCAGAGAGGCCACATCCTGATTGAGGGCAGTGAGCACCGCCGCCATGTCCGCGCGAAGGTACGGCACCGGGCGTTCGGTCAGGAGGCGCATCATGCGCTTGGGCCTGCCCAGCTCGCTGGGCAGGAATTCAAGCACCGCCACCAGGCCCTTGAGCTCTCGCCGATCGGATTGGTAACGGCGGCGCTGGATGAAGGCAGGCTGGAGCAGGATGGGCTTGTCCGAAAATGCGCGCAGCAGGTGCTTGCCGAATTTCCAGGGGTCCCAGGCGTCGCCTTCGGCAGGCAGTTCCAGGATGATGGCGCGGACCGTGCGGCGGGCCCCTTCCCGAATATTGAACACGAGGACTTGTTCCCCCTTCCGGACTTCAATGCGGCGCCGAAGCCGAACGCCCGAAAAACCCTGGGAGAGGTAGAGATTATTGATACGGGTCTCTACCTCGCCCAAAAGCTCTGGTGTGGCCTTGGGCGCGTTGAACACCAGTGAACCCCGAGGTAGATTCGCGGCTTTACGCAGTTGTGCGTCGGTCAGCTCCTGGTTGCCTTCGAAATAGATCTGGCTGGCGTAGCGGCGCTCCCCGAGCCGGATGTGGTAGGTGATGAGCACTTCCTTCGGAAGGGTCCCGCCCCCCAACACAACCTCGCGGACGTGGGTGGATTCCACATCCAGATAACCCTTGTCCCGGAAATAAAGAACGATGCGACGGTCGCCTTCATCCAGCAGTTCCAGTCCATAGCGATCCGCGCGAGCCAAGGGCACCAGCTCTTTTAGTGCCCGCTGGCTCAAGCGTTCACCCTCCGAACGGATCCGCACCACGGGCCCAGGGTTCACGGAAAACGTGACGATGCCTGAGCTCGCAAAAGATAGCTCAGCGCTCCCCTCCAGGCGCTTGTCCTTGACGAACTTGCGTCGCAGATCACCGGCGGCCTGGCGCCGCAGCGCTTGAGTCCAGAGCGTCCGGCCAACATGGATGCCGCTGGCTTTGCGGAGGTCGTCCAGGGTATAGGGCCCCAGATTCCCATTCACGGCCAGATCGCGGATCAGTCTCGCGACGCCCAGGTCCAACTTGAGGGTGAGCGCTGCGCCGGAAGTATCCCGCGCCACGGTGAGGCGAGCCTCGGGATGGCCCTCTTCCCGGAGCCGCGCTTCCGCCAGACGCCGCCATTCCTCCAACCGGAGGTTGCCGAGCTGGAGGCCCTTCCGAAGATCGGGAAAGAGCTTCAGGCGCGTCTTTTTCGGCAGGAAATCGCCCTGCCAATCCCAGCTTTTCAAGGGTGGCCAAGGCTCAAGTCGGATCCGCGCGATCAATCCCGTTGGACCAAGCTCGAGGGTGCCCGCCACGGTCCGGAATCGATCCGTGGCGCGGATCGCGTCGAGCACCGCCGGGAAGGGTGTGTTCGCCGGTTTTCCGCGCACCAGCCCCGAAGCCATCTCCGCGAAGGCCTGGTCATCAACGCTCCCGCCTTCCCAGACGAAGCCTTGAAATAGATCCAGCGCCGACTCTGACGAGAGCATCGCGGACGGCGCCATGGACGGCGCCATGGACGGCGCCGCCATCCCAGGGCCGAGAAGACTGAATAACGCCCATGCGGCCGATGCGCGGACGGCGCGCATGGATCGCATCACGCGCATGGCCTCAGAAGCCGGAGAGGGACTCTTCTTCCGTGTCCTTCACATCGAACACCGAGTGGAGGCTCGTCATGGTGATCAGGCTGAAGATGCGGGAATTCATGCCGCAGATGCGCAGTTCCCCGCCCTTCCCTTTCACGGAGGTGAAGCAGCCCACCAGCTCGCCGACGCCGGAGGAATCTAGATAACTCACTTTCGTGAAGTTGATGAGGACCTTCCGGCTGCCCTGATCCAGGGCCGTGCGGACGGCCTCGCCTAGCTCCTGATCTCCATCACCGAGGGTGATCTTTCCTTCGGGATAGAGGATCAGCACGTCGTTGTGGCTGCGGGTCGTCATCTTCATGGCGGTTCCTCGAAGAAGGGGGGGGAGAGGGGCCAGTGTAGCAAGAGTTGCCGGTGAGGAAAGTGTTGGGTGCATCGGCCCGGCGTTTGGGCACAATACCACTGGAGCAAACCCCGTGCAGGAATCCTTCTATCCCACCCACGAGGCTCCGGGGCGAATCCTGGTGTCGAAGGGCGTCCATCTAGAGCTGGCGGCCCTGGAACAGGAATTACAGATGGCGCCCTTCCAGCTCACCCTGGCCTGCGGCGCGGCCGAAGCCTTCGAGAACTGCACCTTCCAGCCCTTCGAAGGCATCCTGCTGGACTACGGGCTATCGGGGCTGAGTAGCGCCGACCTCTGCCATCCCATTCGGGATGGCGAGCTGAACGCGCAGACGCCGGTCATTTTTCTAACTCCCCATGCTCTGGAGGAAGCCGATGTGGCCGGTTGTCTGCGGGCCGGGGCCATGGATTGCCTGGCCTGGCCCGGCGCCCCCTCGGATTTACTGGCCAAGCTCAGGATGATGGTGCGTATCTCGCGACAGCAACGCAGCCTGCGGTTGGCGGAGCGACAAAGGGCCTTACTCGAGATCGCGGGCGGCGCGGCGCTAGAGATCTCGCCCTACCTCCAAGACGCCCAGGCGATGATCGGGGACTGGAGGGAGGGACTTGAGGCTCCCACAGCCCTGGCGTTAAAGGAGCTGGCGCACTGCCTGGAGCAGATTCACAGCGTGCTCGCCCAGATCCAGAATTTGCACACTTACGTCACCAAATCCCACGGCCCAACTCAAGTGCTCGACCTAGCGGGCAGCAGCCAGGGCACCCTGCCGCTGGAGCGCCGTCCATGATAAATCCGGCCTGATTCTTGGGTTCCCCCAACCCTAAAAAAATTGGATACAGAAGGCACGGCCCTTCGATGTAGGTTTCTGTGCCTTCGGTGTTCCGCTTTTCACCGGTAGGTGGGATTTGGCCGAGAAACGCTGATAGCCGCTAAACTGACCGAGCCAGCTCCCCCTGGATGAGGCTTTCATGTCCGATCAGCTCTTGCCTTTGAGTCCCCGCCGCAAGACCCGCCAGATCATGGTGGGCAAGGTGCCGGTGGGCGGAGACGCGCCCATCCCCGTGCAGAGCATGACCAAGACCGATAGCCGCGACGTGGAAGCCACAGTCGCGCAGATCTACAGCTATGCGGCCGCCGGATGCGAGATCGTGCGCGTGAGCGTGCCGACGAAAAAAGCCGGGGAAGTCTTTCATGAAATCGTCGCCCGCTCGCCGATTCCGATCATCGCGGACATCCACTTCGACTACCGCTTGGCGCTGGTGGCCGCAGATGGCGGCGCCGCCTGCCTGCGCATCAATCCCGGCAACATCGGCGGCCAGGATCGCGTGCGCGCCGTGGTGGAAAAAGCCGGTGAAAAAGGCATCCCCATCCGCATTGGCGTAAATGGCGGATCCCTCGAAAAAGATCTGCTGGAGAAGTTCGGCACCGCCACGCCCGAAGCCATGGTGGAAAGCGCGCTGCGCCATCTGGAGATGCTCGAAAAAGAAGGCTTCACCAACACCAAGATCAGTCTCAAAGCCAGCGACGTCATCCGAACGGTGCAGGCTTACCGCTTGCTGGCCAAGCAGGTGGATTACCCCTTCCATCTCGGTGTGACAGAAGCGGGTACGCCCTTCGGCGGCACCATCCGCTCCAGCATCGGCTTGGGAATTCTATTGGGCGAAGGCATCGGCGACACCATCCGCGTCTCCCTCACCGGCGACGGCGAAGAGGAAAGCAAGATCGGACACGAGATGCTGCGGGCCCTGGGCCTGCGCGAAGGCGGCATCCGCATGGTGAGCTGCCCCAGTTGTGGCCGCGTGCAGATTGATCTCAACCGCGTGGCCAACGAGATCGAAGCGGGCCTCAAAGAAATCAATCACGAGGGCATCACCTACGCGGTCATGGGCTGTGTGGTGAACGGCCCCGGCGAAGCGCGTGACGCAGATCTCGGCGTGGCGGGCGGCAACGGCGAAGGCCTGATCTACCGGCGCGGCGAGCTCATCCGCAAAGTGAAGGAAGAAGACCTCGTGCCCGCCTTTTTGGAAGAGGCGCGGAAATTCAAGGTGGAGAAAGAACTTGCCGGAGCCTGAAAAAAAAATGAGCACCTGGGCGCTGAACCATCCCTTCCTTACGATCTTTTTCTTTCTGTGCATTGAGGCATTGCTGCCGGTGCGATGGCAGCCCAGCGCCTGGGTCTGCCGCGGCATGATCCGCGCCTACCAGATCACGCTGAGCGCTCATGTCCCAACGCAATGCCTATTCACACCGACCTGTAGCCACTACGGCCTGGGCTGCATCCGCCGCTACGGCACCCTGCGCGGCGGCATCCTCACCACTTGGCGCCTGCTCCGCTGTTCGCCGCTCACCAAGGGCGGCGTGGACCCCGTGCCCGGCGATTCCGCGCCTGCAGAGGTGCAGGGGCGCTGAATCGCCGGGAACCGAATAGAGTGTGATTCCCCCGATTCGGATTTACTTCGACACCCGGTAGAAGGTGATGGAGCCGTTGGCATTGACGAAAGTCTTGCCATCGCTGCTGATCGTCAAGGTAGCGCCTGCCGAAGTGGCGTAGGGGCTATTGCTCAGGCCCGCAGTGCCATTGGTGTCGTAGGTGAGACTGAAAACCTTGAGGATCTTGGTGGCGCTGTCATAGGTGTAGCATCCGAACTCAATGCCGGGACCGCCGCTGCTAGGGATATCGCCCCCGATGGGATCCGCCATCAGGTATTTGCCGTTCGAGAAGAAGCAGAACAGGATCGTTTTGATCGTGGTGGCCGATCCGTAGGCCCACGCACCAACGATGCCCGTGGGGTTGTTTTCCATCCTGGGGAATTTGTGTGTGTCTCCGGCAACGAGATAGTCTCCGGCAATGATCGCGTCACCCGAGAAGCTAAACCGGTCGCTGATCCGGGGATGCGATAAACCAGCTTCGCCGTTGGTGTCCAAGGAGGTCACACTCGGGCTGTGCCAGTACCCGTGGCTGTCGAAGCCGGCAACGGTTGTTACGCCCACTTCAACTCCAGCCATGCCCCCACCGCCCGTCGGGATCGCCCCCGCCTGGATATAGGTCCCAGCGGGCGCAACGCGGAGGACGACCGCAGTTGTGGCGTCCGCCATCCCCCAGATGTTGCTGCCCAGCAAGGCCATGCCCTGAGCGAGGAAGGCTGCATTCGCTTGGGCCGTGGTCACGATGGGCGCGGTGATGCCACCGGCCGTCATCGCGCTTTGCAGCGCCGTGTTCGCGGGCGATGCGAAGACGCTGGGCGTCTGGGTCAGATCCACCGAGGCGGTCACGGCGGCGGCCGCGGCGGGGGGAATGCTGATGCCGTTCGCCGGGTTTCGGTCGGAATCGAGGGACTGGAGCAGCACCAGTAGGTTCTGCAGTTTGGTGTCGCTCCCGCCCGCCAGTTCGATGGGCGTGATGATGCCCGCGCCGGGGCGCTGCCCAGGGTCAGGGCGCCGAGCTTGAAGGTCATCGTGTCGCTGGCGTGGTAGGTGAACTGGCCGGCGGCGTCGGTGGTGCCGCTGAGGTTCGTGCTCGTGGAATAGGCCACGCCCTGCACCGGCGAATCCATCAGCACGCCGGTGAAGGTCGCCGCCGGGGGCGATGGTGGTGGCGTGATCGGAGTGCTGTCGCTGTGGGATGAGCACCCGATGAAGGAGAGCAACGCCATGGTTGCGGCGTTGAGGATGAGATGTTTTTTCGACATAGCGGTCTCCTTGCGGCCTTAAGCCGCGATGATTTGGTTGCACGAAGCCCGATGGGTGATCGGGACTATCAATCCGATACCCGAAGGCTCGTGCATTCCCTGGCGCCTGCCCAATGAATTCAGATGAAAGGTTCTGAAGCATTCTGAAAGCCAAGCAGGGCAATGGATTCAGCCTGTTCAGGAGGGCTGCGGTAGAATCCGAACGAGCTTTAGGAAGGGCCCGAATGCCGGATGAGAAGGACTCCAAGGGAATGGGATCGAGCCGACGATGGCGCATCGGGGCGGCCGTTTTCGATCCCTCCCAGTCCCGCATCGAGCGTGATGAGCAGGTCCTTGAACTGGACCAGAGCAGCCTATTGCTGTTGCACCGCCTCATCGAGCAAGTGGGCGAAACCGTGGACAAGGAAACCCTACTTCACGCGGGATGGCCGGACCGTATCGTGACCGAAAATTCACTACCCAAAGCCATCGGGCGGCTGCGCCAGGCTCTGGGCGACGAGCAGGGCGAACGGGTCCGCGTGATCCACGGCTATGGCTACTGCCTGGTGTCGGCGATCCCCATTGAGGAACCCCTTAAAGCGATTCCACCCATGATGGCTAGTCCAGTAGGCCCGGAATCCGTGCCAGCCCTTTCGCCCACCCCATCCGTCCGCGGGACTCACTGGCAGACCTGGTTGCTCTTTGTCGCCGCGGCGAGCCTCTTGATGGGGATGGTGGCCTTCCGATCAAAAGCGACGGCCACGCCGTCGCCCGCCGAGCCCACGCCCATCGCCGTCCTGCCCTTCGCGGATCTGAGCCCGAACCATGACCAGCGCTATTTCTCCGATGGGCTGTCGGACGAATTGATGGCCAGCCTGGACCAGCTTCCCCAAATTAAAGTCGTCGGCCGAAATTCCGCGCTCTCCTATCGAAACCTGGGCGTGGATGCGCTGACTATGGGGCGGGCGCTGAAGGTCGGAACGGTACTGGATGGCAGCGTCCGCAAGGATGGCGACCACATCCACGTCACGGTGCAACTCCTGGAGACGAATTCAGGCAATCGCCTCTGGTCCGAAAGTTATGATCGCCCCTACAAGGATTTGTTCACTATTCAGGACGAAATTGCGCGGGCGGTACTCGGAAAGTTGCGCCTCGACTTTCAGCCGGAGCAGATCAAGGCCATGCGCGGGCTCCGCACCAACAGCCCCGAAGCCTTCGAGCGCTACCTGTTCGGCATCCACCAAACCTTCAATGACGAGACCGGCGGGCGGCGATCCTTGGCGGCTTTTGAACAGGCCGTGCAACTGGATCCCGGCTTCTACGAAGCCTGGGTTCGGCTGGCCGACACCCTGGCGAGCGGATTCTACCCGGATGATGCGGAGGAAGCCCTCGACGGCAAGCGTCGCGCCATGCTTGCGCTGGATCGCGCCATCGCCATCGCCCCAGATATTCCCGACGCCTGGCTCGAGCGGGGCGATTGGAAGTACTCGCTCTTTTGGGACTGGGAGGGCGCCGTCCCGGATCTGGAGCAGGGCGCGAAGCTCAGCTCCAAAGACAACATCTCCTACCTGGTGCGGATGATGCGCCTGCGCGCGGCCCTGGGGCACCTGGATGAGTCCATCGCCCTGGGTCGCCACGCGATCAAGCTGGATCCGAACAGCACCGCCAACGTCGTGATGGGCTACCACCTGACAGCCCTCGGGCGCTATGAGGAGGCGGAACGAATTCTGACCCATCGAGCTAGGGTGGCTCCACAGGACGAACACGCCCACTTCTACCTGGGGCTTGGGAAACCGCTGCAAGGCAATCCCCAGGAATCCTTGAGACACTTTGAAGACAGCGCCCACGTGCTGCGGCTCACGGGGCTGGCGGCGGCCTACCACAGCCTGGGCGACCGAAAGAAATCCGACCAGAACCTAGAACTGCTTCAACAACGCTACGGCCATATGTTTCCGGCCAACGTGACCGAGGTCCATGCCTAC
>JANXXC010000160.1 GCA_025350765.1 Holophagaceae bacterium
CGATCTGGGCGTGGAGCTGGGCGTGGAGTGCGTTCCGGGCCTGCAAAAGCGCATCATCCGTTCGGCGCGTCGGGCCTTGAAACCTGTGATCACCGCCACTCAGATGCTCGAATCCATGATCTCGAATCCTCAACCCACTCGAGCCGAGGCCAGCGACGTGGCCAACGCCATTTGGGATGGCACCGACGCGGTGATGCTCAGCGCCGAAAGCGCCACGGGCCAGTATCCCGTAGAAGCGGTCCAGTGGCTGGTGCGCATCGCCATCGAAGCGGATTCTCAGCAACAGCGCAAAACCGATTCCATCCAGCGGGAATTGGCGACCAAAATCCATGGCCGCGCCGATGTCTCCGTGGCCTTTTCCGCCTGCCGCACGGCCGAGGAAATCCAGGCACGCTGGATCGTGGCCTTCACCGAAGGCGGTGGCAGCGCCCGCATGGTCTCGCGCCTGTCGGGCCTGATCCCAGTCCTGGGCGCCACCACGGATATCTCTACGGCGCGCCGCATGGGCCTGCTGCGGGGGGTGAAGGCCCTCATCATCCCCAGGGTTGAAAACACGGATGAGATGGTGGAGGCTCTGCGCCAGCTGCTTCAGGCCCACCACGAGCTCAATAGGGGCGACACCATCGTGATGACCATGGGCCTGCCCCTATGGAAGAGTGGCAGCACCAACACCATGAAAGTGATGACGTTCTAGCGGGGCGCTATGAAAGGCATCTTCGCCCTCTTGCTCATGACCGTGGCCGGGTGGATCGGCTGGTGGCTGGGAGAATTCGTGGGGATCACCACGGCCGTGGTCCTCTCCATGATCGCCAGCGGTGCCGGCCTCTGGGCCGCGGGATGGATCCACCGGGAATACATGGAATGATTTTCGATTTTTGACTTTCGATTTTCGATTTGCGGCGCGGCTTTGGCGAACCATCAATTTTGGAGAGGCAAGGAATCAGAGTCCCCAGACTTTCAGCGCGTCCAGCAGGGCCTCCAGTTGCTCGATTTCGGTGGTGTGGAATCGGCTCACGAGCTTGTAGCCCTGGGCCACTTTTTGGTAGCGGTGCAACCACAAGAAGGGCCCTTCCCAGGGCGCCTCTGGGCCGTTGCGGGTCTTCACGAGAAAGGCCACGGTGGTCCATGGCCCTCGGCTCAGCACGCGGCGGCCCAGCTCTTCCAGGGCCGTGTCGTCGTCGTGCTCCAGCACAAGATCATCAATATCGAGAATGAACATGCCTCAAGATAAACCCATGCGCATCGAATGCATCGCCATTGGCTCAGAGCTGCTCACCACCCGGCGGCTGGACACGAATTCCGTCTGGATCGCCGAACGACTAGCGGACCTGGGCCTGGGGCTGCATCGCAAGACCGCCGTGGGGGATCATCGGGGGGATCTGGCCGAGCTTTGCGAGGAGGCCTTTCGCCGCAGCGACCTGATCATCTGCACCGGCGGGCTGGGACCCACCTTCGATGACTTCACCAAAGAGGTCTGGGCGGACACCTTCGGCGTGGAGTTGAAAGAGGATGCGAAGTGCCGCGCGGACCTGGTGGATTGGTACGCGCAACGCAAGCGGGTGCCGCCCCCCGCCAATTTCAAGCAGGTGCTGTTCCCGGAGGGATCCCTACCCCTCCTGAATCCCCTGGGCACCGCACCCGGCGTCTGGTGGGAGCATGGCGCCAAGGCCATCGTGCTGCTGCCCGGGGTCCCCCGGGAAATGAAGCGGATGTGGGTGGAACAGGTCGAGCCACGGCTGAAACCAAGCAGCGGCGGGGCGATGCACACCCTCCGGATGGTCATCGGCGGCGTGCCGGAGAGCACCCTGGACCAGCGCACCGAATCCATCCGCGCCACCCACGCCCACCTGGATTGGACGATCCTGGCGGGCCTTACCCAAGTGGAATTGATCCTTCGCAGCCCGGATCCATTAGCTCTTGCCGCGGCGCGCGCCGAATTGGAAACGGAATTGGGCGATGACCTAGCCTGCGTCGGGATTGGCGATCTGGAAAACGCGGTGTTGGATGCTTTGCGCTTTCGCAAGGAATCCCTCGCCACCGCCGAAAGCATGAGCGGAGGCTTGGTGGCCTCGCGCCTGACGGCCATCCCAGGGGCCAGCGACGTGTTCAAGGGCGGCGCGGTGGTCTACAGCGCCGGCGCGAAGCTAGCCCTCGCGGGCCTCGACGCCGACCTTCTCCAGGAGCACGGGACCATCAGCGAAGCCACTACCCTTGCCTTGGCCCGGGGCATCCGGGAAAAGCTCGGCGCCACCTGGGGCCTCGCCATCACCGGGAATGCAGGGCCAAGCCTGGATGAGGGTGGGAAAGATCACGCGCTCGGTGATTGCATTCTGGCGGTGGCCGGCGCGGAGCGACATGAGGTGCGCTCCTTCTCCATTCCTGGCGATCGCGTGGACATTCAGCTTCGCAGTGCCGCCTGGGCATTGGATCTACTGAGGCGGATGCTAATCGCCGCGGGATGATTTCAAGAATTAAAACTGAAGCCACAGATTCCACAGATGGACGGTGCCCCAAGGCCGTTGCTTCTTCATCTATCTTCACGGGGTGATTCTTCTCTATTGAATGAGAATCCTTGTGGTAGGCGCGCGGGCCTTTTCAACCATTTCCCACCGGGCCCCCTCCAATCCGCAGAGGCACCCATGATCTTTCTGCGCAGGTTCATTCCCCTGGTCTTGCTGATGGCCCCGGCGCAGTCTCTCTCCCCGGAGAAGCCGGCCAAGGGCGACCCGGGAACTTTCGGCGCGGCCAGTATCGACGCCTCCCTGCGTCAGCAATGGAAGAAAGAAAAGATCAACCCCGCGCCCCTCTGTGATGACGCCACCTTCCTCCGGCGCATCAGCTTGGACATCACCGGGTCGCTGCCGCCGCCAGACGTGGCCTATGCCTTCCTCCACGATCCGCGCCCAGGCAAGCGGGCCACGGCCATCGAATCGCTGTTGAACAGCCGGAAATATCCGGAATATTGGACCGGTTATTGGGACGCGCAACTCATTGGGCGCGCCACCCGGGCGCAGCTGCTGGATCGCGCGGCTTTCCAGGCCTGGCTCTACCGCCATTTTGAAAAAAACACGCCCTGGAATCAGGTGGTGAATGATCTGATTTCCGCCACCGGGAAGAACAGCCCCGGGGACATGCCGCGCATCAAGAACATCGGCGTGTCGCGCATGGACAAGGCGAAGGCCGATGAAATCCTGGCCACGGATCCGACCGTGAATGGCGCGGTGAACTGGATCATCAAGTACGGCCAGATGCCCCAGGATCTTGCGGGGGCCACCTCCAAGACCTTTATGGGCCTGCAGATCCAATGCGCCCAGTGCCACGACCACAAGACCGAGAAATGGACTCAAAGCGATTTTCGCGGATTCTCCTCGGCCTTCGCCCACACAAAGTTCGAAGTGCTCGACAAGGGTAAGGCGCCGGGCGTGGTGAAGCGGCTAGAGATCAGCGACGCACCCCGCGTGGCCTTTCCCGGCGGTGGCATGGAAGAGGTCAAGCCCTTCCTCATTGCCACTCCGAAGGCGTTGGATGGGACGCGCCTCGGCGAGGGCGTCGGCGGTGGCGTGAACACCCGCAAGGCCCTGGCCGCCTGGGTTACTTCATCCCAGAATCCCTGGTTCGCGCCGGCCCTTGTCAATCGCATGTGGGCCCACTTCATGGGCGGCGGCCTTCAGGAGCCCTTTGATGATCTGCCCGCGGATGCCTCGAAACTGCCGCCCCTGCTGAAATCCATCAGCGACGATTTCTCGACCCACGGCTACAACCTGAAGCGGTTGATCCGCACCATCTGCAGCACCCAGGCCTATCAGCGAGCGGCGCTGCGGCAGGGCGATGAGGGTGGCCGACTCTGGTCCGCGCATCCCTTGAGGCCTCTGCGCCCCGAGGTGCTCATGGATGCCATCATCCAGGCCACCAACATCGACGCGCTCTTGCAACAGAACGCCGCCGAGCGAATTGATCAGATCAAGGCGCAGATCATCCGGCAATTCGTATTCCTTTTCGACGTGGATGAGGAGCATGAACAGCACAGCTTCGAGGGCACGCTGCCCCAGGCTCTGCTGCTGCTCAATAGCCGCCTGACCAACGATGGCACTTCCATCATCCCGGGCGATGCCCTGGCTCAGGTGCTGCATCAACCCGGCGACGATGCCACGAAGATCCAGAACCTTTACCTCCGCGCTCTCACGCGGGAACCGAGCGAGCCGGAATTAAAGCGCTCCCTCGCCTTCGTCCAAACCCCGCGCAAGGGTCAGAACAACACGCCGGAAGCGAAGGGTTCCAAGGATCGCGACGGTATGGGGCCCATCGTGAGGATGGCGTCCTCTAGCGGTTCCAGCGATCCGAAGGAGCAGGCCTTCGAGGATCTTTTCTGGGCGCTGCTCAACTCCTCCGAATTCAATCTGAATCATTGAGTCGCTGACTCACTGACCCGCTGGCGATGAGGAAGACACCATGACCGACCGACGCGATTTCCTGCGATTTGGCTTGATGGGATTGTTGGGTAGCCAGCTGGCGGGTCTCAATTCCCTGCGAGCTTCTCAGCCGAGGGCCCAAAAGATGAATGGGAAAAATGCACCAAAAATGGTGCTGCCCAAGGCCTGCATCCTGCTCTGGATGAATGGCGGACCCAGCCACGTGGATACCTGGGACCCCAAGCCCGGAACCAAGGAGGGCGGGCCTTTCAAGGCCATCAAGACCTCCGTTCGGGGCATCGAGATCTGCGAGCATCTGCCCCAGGTGGCGGCCCTTGCGGAGCACTTGGCGATCCTGCGGGGCATGACCAGCCGGGAGGGCAACCACCAGCGGGCGGCCCAACTGCTGCACACGGGCTACTCGCCCAATCCCACTGTCGCCTTTCCATCCCTGGGCGCGCTGATGGCCGAAGAATTAGGCGACACCGAAGCCGAGCTTCCCAACTTCGTGAGCCTGGCGGGGCCCAGCATGGGCGGCGGAATTCTCGGCGTGCAATTCAATCCCTTCGTGGTTCAAAATCCCTTGGAGCCGCCGCAAAATGTCGCGCTCTGGCGCAACGCCGACGAGGCCCGCTTCTAGCGCCGCCTCGGGCTTCTCAAGGAGCTTGAAGCAGACTTCAAGAACACCACCCATGATCCCAAAGTGGATGAACGACAAGAGGTCTATCGCAAGGCCGTGAAACTCATGCACACCTCCAAGCTCAAGGCCTTCGATCTCAGCGAGGAGCCGGAGTCCTTGAAAAAGGCCTATGGTCCTTCACCCTTTGGACAGGGGTGCCTGCTGGCCCGGCGCCTTGTGGAGAATGGCGTGAAATGTGTGGAGGTGACCCTTGATGGCTGGGATACCCACAAGGATAATTTCGGCCGCACCACGCAGCTAATGGGAGCGCTGGATCCAGCCATGGCAACGCTTGTAGCAGATCTCAAGGCGCGGAAAATGCTCGACTCCACGCTCATCATCTGGATGGGCGAATTCGGCCGTACGCCCAAGATCAATGGCGACGAAGGCCGGGACCATCATCCCGGCGCATGGAGCGCCGTGCTCGCGGGCTGCGGTATCCGCGGCGGACAAGTGGTGGGGGCCACGGATGCCGTCGGCGACAAGGTGGTGGATTCGCCGGTCTCCGTGCCGGATCTCTACGCCACCATCGCCGCCGCGCTGGGCCTCGATGGTGCCAAGACCTTTATCTCGCCCTCGGGCCGGCCCATCAAGCTGGTGGACAAAGTAGGAATGCCCCTGAAGCAGTTGGTGGGCTGAGGGAAAAGCCCCCGCCGATGCTAAGGTGATGCGATGGATTCGCCCCATCCGTTTCATCTCGCGCTCTGGTGCCTTGGCGCCTTTCTATGCGGGAGCATTCCCTTCGGTCTTCTGGTGGTGCGGGTGCTGGGCAAAGGGGACGTGAGGAGCCAGGGCAGCGGCAACATCGGCGCGACGAACGTGAGCCGGGTGGCGGGGAAGGGCGTGGGGATTTTGGTGTTGCTGCTGGACGCGGCCAAGGGATTCGGGCCAGTGTTCGCCGCACTGCATGGGGGCCTGCCCCAGGAAGCCGTTTCCGTCGTCGCCTTGATGGCGGTAGCAGGCCATATGTTCACGCCGTGGCTCACCTTCAAAGGCGGGAAGGGGGTGGCTACTGCCGTAGGCGCCGCCTTGGCGTTCAGGTGGATCGCGGTGATGCCCTGCCTTGGGCTTTTCATGGTGATGTTGGGTTTGTTCCGGTACGTGAGTCTAGGCAGCATTCTCGCCGCGGCCCTTCTCCCTTTCACCCTGGGGTGGGCCCAGGGCGCATTCGGCAAGGATCGGTCCTCGTATCTTCATTCACCGCCTGAATCGCCTTGGGTCCTCGTGGCCTGGTCGGTGATCTCCCTGCTCGTCATCCTCAAACATCGAGAAAACATTGGCCGATTGTGGAAGGGCACGGAATCCAAATTGTGGGGCCCGAAACCGATGGATGGCTTCAATGCCTAGCGCTTCCCACCGCCCCGATTTGGCGGTCTTTGGCGCTGGCGTCTGGGGCACGGCCCTGGCCATCGCCTGGGCTCGCGCGGGGCAGGAGGTGGCCCTGTGGGGACACACGCCCGCCAAAATGGCAGAGCTGCTCGCCACCCGCCACCACCCCCGCTTGAACGGCGTGGAACTGCCGCCCAATCTTCATCCCATCGCTGATCCGGCGGAGGCCTTTCGCGCCCCCTTATGGATCTCCAGCATCGCAACCCAAGCCAGTCCCCAAGCCTGGACGGCCCTGAAGTCGCAGGTTCCCAACTGGACGGAACAGGCGCCGGATCTGCTGCTGCACACCAGCAAGGGCATCCTCGCCGAATCCCATCAGCGACTCTCGGAATCCCTGGAGTCGAGCCTGGGGCTACCCGTGGGTGTGCTCACGGGCCCCACTTTTGCGGATGAAGTGGCGAAGAATCTGCCATCGGCCCTCGTCATGGCCCTCCCCGTGGCGGTCTCCGATGCGCGCGCGCTGGAGCTGCAACATCAACTTTCCACCGAGCGACTGCGCCTTTACTTGAGCCGCGACGTGGTTGGGGCGGAGCTCTGCGGCGCGTTGAAAAACGTGCTCGCCATCGCCGCGGGCCTGGTGGAAAACCTGGGCCTCGGCCACAACGCGCGGGCCGCGCTCATCACCCGCGGCCTTGCGGAGATGGCGCGGCTCGTGGCCGCCATGGGCGGCGCGCCGGACACCGTGATGGGCCTGGCGGGCATGGGCGATCTATTGCTCACGGCCACGGGGCCCCAAAGCCGCAACCGTCGCCTGGGAGCCTACCTCGCCGAAGGCAAGACGCTGGCCGAGGCGCAAGATCTCATGGGCGGCCAGGTGATGGAGGGCGCCAGCACCACCAAAGCCGCGCTGGCCCTAGGTTTGCAGTGGGGCGTGGACCTGCCCATCGCCGAAGAAGTGGGCCGCCTTCTGGAGGGCGCCGATCCGAGGGAAGCCGTGGCGAGGCTCATGACCCGATCGCTGAAATCGGAGTGAATGGGATTTTTGATTTTTGATTTTCGATTTGAGTTGCGCGCCTTGGGCACGGTCATCATTCACGGAAACCTGAAGGCGGAGTCAACTTGCGGACCTTGCGCGCCGCTCTGGGTCAGTCCAAGCCTTAACGGGTCAGATTGATTTCTCCGGTCTTGAGCTTCACCTGCAAAGCGTATAGGCCTTTCCCGTCATGGTGGAAGGAGCGGAAGATCCCGCCCTTTTCCACGCCGAAGGGTTCTGCTTTGATATTCCCGGCCGTCACCGAGGCGTTCACGGGGCCGTAGGCCTCCGGGTCGCCCACCTGGAGGTTGAGCTCACCCGCGTGAAGCCGGACATCCTTGTTCCCCACGATGCCTTCCACGTGCAATTCTCCCGCGGGCATGCGCAGCACAAGGTCGGTCTCCTTGGGAATTTGGATCTCGTACCGGAAATTCTTCTTGGGCCCGCCCGAGATTTCCAGGTCACCGGAGGTGCCCAATGCCTTCAGGCGCATCTGCGGATGATAGCCCTCCCACCCCTCCTGGCTCACGCAGCGCACCCGCACCTTGGCGTCCTCACCGCCTGTAATATGAACCTCGCCGGATTGCAGGCCCATGTGGAGCTTGCCGTGGGCCGGGAAGCCAGTCTCCACCCAGTCCTTGCCAAGCCCCTTGGTCTCGGAGGATTGAGAAAAGCCTGGGGCGAAGGAGAGGGCGATCAGGGCGGGGACGGTTATTACTCGCATTAGGAGCCTCGTGGGGAACATGGGGAATGCGACCCTAGGGAGGTGGGGTTTACGGAGTTCCTAAACTTCCATCTGAATTGTTTCAAAAAAACCAGGGAATCGTGTTCTTGACCGCGCCTTGAAAGGAAATAGCCTCGGAGATTATGCGTGGCTGGGAACCTACGGGCGCTAGCGCTAGGATTTTCGATTTTCGATTTGCGGTGCACTCCGAGAGGCGCGATGCCCATCACTGGAAGCCGATCCGAGCTATCGTTTAGTCACCATGCCGCTTGATGCCAGAACCCGCCTCGGCCCCTACGAGATCATCGCGCTCCTGGGTGCCGGAGGCATGGGCGAGGTGTACCGCGCGCGCGATGCGCGGTTGCAGCGGGACGTGGCCATCAAGGTGCTGCCGACGGATTTCGCATCCGACCCGGATCGCCTGCGTCGCTTCGAGCAAGAAGCCCGTGCTGTGGCGGCGCTCAATCACCCGAACATCCTCAGCATTTTCGACGTGGGTGCTTTCGAGGGTGCGCCCTATTTGGTGTGCGAGCTGCTCGAGGGTGAAACCTTGAGGGCGCGATTGAAACACGGCGCTCTGGCTGATGCCGAAGTCCGGGAGCTCTCGTTGCAGATCGCCGAAGGCCTTAGCGCGGCTCACGCTGCGAGCATCGTCCACCGGGATCTGAAACCGGAGAACCTATTCATCACTTCGGATGGCCGCGCCAAGATTCTGGACTTTGGTCTTGCTAAGCGGACGGTCACTCCACGTGGCAATGATGAATCCACCGTGGCGATGGGTGCCGAACTGAAGACTGAAGTGGGCTCGATCCTTGGCACCATCGGTTATCTCTCGCCGGAACAGGCATCGGGAAAGCCCGCTACGGCGGCGTCGGATCAATTCGCTTTCGGCGCCATCCTTTTCGAAATGCTCACCGGCGAGCGGGCCTTTTGCGGGGACAGCACTGTTGAGACCTTGAGTTCTATTCTCCGGGACGATCCGGCCTCGTCCCTGCCCAAAGATGCGATGGGCGCGGTGGCCCGCACTTGTCTCGCCAAGGATCCCGCCGCGCGTTTTCCGAGCACCGCAGAACTGGTGGGGGCGCTGCGCTACGCGGGTTCATCCGGAAGCTACACCATTCCCACGGTGTCTCTGCGCCTCCCGCGCTCAAGACGAGCCTGGCTTGTCGCTGGGGTTGCCACCATGCTGCTCGGCAGTGTTGGCGTCTGGGCCTGGCATCGTTCCAACGACGCGCTGATCCTCCGTCCGGCTGGTTCTATTTCCATCGCCATCCTGCCCTTTCAACGCATCGGCGGCTCGGTGGACGACGACTATCTTTCCGATGGATTCGCTGATTCGGTCACTACGGACTTGGCGAGGGTTGAGGGCCTCACGGTCCTCTCCCGCAATAGCGTCCAGGCCCTCCGCGAGGCAAACGTGGATCATGCGAAAGTGGCTTCTCAGCTTCATGTCAGCCATCTACTCACCGGTAGCCTGCAGCGGGTGGACGGAAGACTGAGGGTGAGTGCGCAGTTGGTGGATGGCGCCAGCGGCCAGAATCTTTGGGGTGAGCATTTCGACCGCGATGCGAAGGATATTTTCGCCTTGCAGGACGCGGTTTCCGAAGCGGTAGTGAAGGCTCTCGCATTCCGCACGGGGACGGCCTCTGGCCACTCCAAGGCCTACCAGCCGAAGCCGGAAGCCTATGACCTCTTCTTGCAAGGGAGCTTCCACGCCAACCACACGGGAGCGAAAGTGGATCTGGATGCCGAGTCCAAAAAGGCCATTGAGCTGCTGCAACGGGCCTTGGAAATAGAACCAAATTTTCCGGCCGCTCATGCGGTGCTGGGCGGAGTTTATGCGGGCAAGGTTTTTCAAGATGGCGATCTTGATGGGAGTTTGAGGGCCAAGGCTTTTTCTGAAACCCAAAAGGCCCTCGACCTGGATCCGGATTTGTCAGAGGCCTACGTCACCAAGTCGCGTCTCGCCTGGAATCTGACAGCTGGCTATCCCCATGAGCAGGCTATCCAGGACGGCCGCCACGCCGTTTTCCTCAATCCAAATCTATTGGAAGGCCACCAGAACCTGGGCTCCATCTACACCCACATCGGCCTGCTGGACGAGGCCTTGCAGGAATTCCAGATCGCCTTGAAATTGGACCCCGGGAATGCTTTCGCCAGCTATCGGATGCAAAGGATCCACCTCTATCAACAACGGAATGCGCTCGCCCTGGAAGAAATGCAAAGAGAGATGAATCCCCGCAATTGGCAATTTCCCTTGGCGTTGGATCACTTGGGACGCGGCGCGGAGGCTATGGAGGCTGTGGAGGTGGGGCTCCGAGATCCTAAGGCGCCTAATCGGGCGGATTTTGAAAGCGTGCAAGCCATCCTGTTGGCCCGCCAGGGTAAACAGGAAGAAGCCATGACGGCCATCTCCAACGCGGACCATCATCTCCGCGGCAATTCCCATTTCCACCATGCTCAGTACAACATCGCCTGCGCCTACGCCCTGATGGGCAAGCGGGCGGAAGCGATGGATTGGCTTCAGCAGACCGCGCGGGAAGGCCTGCCTTGTTATCCGCTGTTCGAGAAGGATCCCTACCTCGATGGATTAAGAAAGGACGCCGCTTTCCAAACCTTCATGCAAAAGCAAAAGGCGCAGTGGGAAGGCTTTCGCGCCTTCGCGCATCGGCCCATGAAACCCTGATCGAGCCTGGAGTTCTGATGCTTGCACCCTTTCGTTTCCGCGTTAACGCGCACGGTTCCGTCGGCTCAGTGGCGGGAGAATCCTTCGAGCCGGAGACTCCAAAACCGGGCTGGGTGCGGCTCCGCATGAAGGCCATGGCCTTGAATCATCTGGATCTGTGGACCACCTGCGGCATCGAGGGCGTGAACCTTTCGCTACCCATCACGCCGGGCTGTGATGGCGCGGGCATCGTGGAGAGTGTAGGGGAGGGCACGACTTTGCCGCCAGGCGTGGAGCTGGGCGGCAGCGTGATGATCGCGCCGGGACTCTCCTGTGGCGTTTGCGCGTCCTGTCTGCGGGGCAACGACATGCTCTGCCGCGACTACAAAGTCATGGGTCATTTGTGCGATGGCACGGCCGCCACGCATGTGCTGGTGCCCTCGGCCAACCTGCTGCCGATCCCTGGGAATTGGGATTTTGAGCAGGCCGCGGCCTTTCCGCTGGTGTTTCTCACGGCCTGGGAAATGCTCGTCCACAAAGCGAAATTGCAGCCGGGCGAAACCGTGCTGGTGTGGGGCGGCGGCAGCGGTGTAGGCAGCGCGGCCATCCAGTTGGTGAAGTTTCTCGGCGGCCGTCCCATCGCCGTAGTCGGCAACCAAATGAAGGCCATGAAGTGTTGGGAGCTGGGCGCCGAGCATGTCATCGTGCGTAGCACCGAAGATGTCGCCAAAAAAGTGAAAGACTTGACCCAGAAGCGTGGCGTGGACATCGTCTTCGAACACACGGGCGCCGCGACCTGGGGTGCCAGTGTTGCCGCCGCTACTCGGGGGGGCCGTATCGTCACCTGCGGCGCCACCACGGGCCGCGAAACCACCATGGATCTGCGCACCCTCTTCGCCAAGCAGCTCACCATCCTGGGTTCCTACATGGGTCGCCGGGAGCACCTGTGGACGCTGCTGGACCACGTTCGGCGCAACCCCACCAACCCGCCCTTCAGACCGGTCCTTGATCGCGTTTTTGATTTGATGGAATACCCCCAGGCTCAAGTCCACCTAGAAGGAGGTGAGGGCTTCGGGAAGGTCGTGTGCCGGATGTAAAATTGGGGAAAAAATAAGCCACGAAGACACACGAAGACAGACGAAGACACTCCAAGAAAACAAGCCTAAAAAGCAGAACGCAGAAAGCGCGGAAAGCTTACGAAAGAACGCGGAAACGCGGGTCTGGGGCTGTCCTCCAGCTTTTTTCGTGTGTCTTCGTGTGCCTTCGTGGCTTCCTTTCATTTCCTTGCCTTGGCCGGATCTCCATCAGGGCTCACGCTCGTCCACTGCTAAACTCTAGGGTTTGGATATGGAGTCCCCGTGAAAGTCCTCATTCTCGGCGTCAATGGTTTCATCGGGTCCCACTTGGTGGGGCGCATTCTCCGTGAGACCACTTGGGAGGTCTATGGCATGGACCTGGGTACCCATAAGATCACGGATCATCTGGGCCACGAGCGCTTTCACTTCGTCGAAGGCGACATCATGATTTCTAAGGAGTGGATCGAGTATCACGTGAAGAAATGCGACGTGGTGCTGCCCCTCGTCGCCATCGCCACGCCGAAGATTTATGTGACGGATCCGCTCCGGGTCTTTGAATTGGATTTCGAGGAGAACTTGCGCATCGTGCGCCAGTGCGTGAAGTACAAAAAACGCGTGGTGTTCCCCAGCACCTCCGAGGTCTATGGCATGTGCCCCGACGCTGAGTTCGACGAAGAAACTTCGCCCCTCGTCACGGGCCCCATCGCCAAGCAGCGTTGGATCTACTCCACCAGCAAGCAGCTTCTAGACCGGGTCATCTCGGCCTACGGCCAGCGCGAGGGCCTGAAGTTCACGCTGTTCCGGCCTTTCAACTGGATGGGGCCCAAGCTGGACAGTCTCAATACCGCCAAGGAAGGCAGCTCGCGCCTGGTGACGCAGTTCGTGTGGAACCTCATCCAAGGCGAGCCGCTCAAGCTCGTGGATGGCGGCGCGCAGCGCCGCTGCTTCATTGATGTGGAAGACGCCATGGACGGCCTGATGATGGTGCTGAAGAACGAAGGCGGCAAGGCTGACGGCGCCATCTTCAACATCGGCAATCCCAAGCTGGATCACAGCGTGCGCGAAGTGGCGGAGATGCTCCGGGAGCTCTGGAAGAACCACCCAGAACGCATCAAGCGTGGCATTCCGCTTTCGGACCTGGTGGAAGTCAGCAGCGGTGATTTCTACGGCAAGGGCTACCAGGACGTGCTCACCCGCACGCCTTCGATCCAACGCATGAAGGATGCTTTCGGGTTCGATCCTAAGGTCGGCATGAAGGAAGCCCTGGCCAAGAGCTTGGATTTCTTTCTGAAGGAATACGAAGCCATGGAGCAGGTGGCCGATGAGGTATGAGGTGGCGAGGGATGAGGTACGAGGTCTGAACGGAGCCCGCCTTTTCCTCGTACCTCAAATCTCGTACCTCATACCTGAGAAGCCATGACCAAACGCGAACGCGCCACCTTCCAACTGCTCTGGTTTTTCCTGGGTCTGCTACCGCTCTTTATGCGACCGCTATGGGAGCCCGACGAGGGCCGCTACGCGGAGATTCCCAGGGAGATGCTGGCTTCTGGAGACTGGCTGACGCCGCGGCTCAACGGGGTGCTCTACTTCGAAAAACCGCCCCTGCAATATTGGATTTCCGCTGCCAGCATGAAGCTCTTCGGCGTGAACGCGGTGGCGGCCCGCATGCCCCTGGCCTTGGCTTCACTGATCCTTTTTTGGTGTGCGTGGAGGATGGCGAAACGGCTCGGTGCAAGGGAACCCATCTGGGCTCTGGTGATGACCGCCACGGCCCTGCTGGGTTTCGTGGGCGGCCAACTGCTGACCCTGGACGCGCTCTTCTCCGCCTTCCTCGTCTTGAGTCTCACGGCGGCGCTGGAAGCGGTGGCGGCGCGCTTCAGGGAGGAATCTTCGCTGGGATGGATCGGGCTCACCTTCGCCGCCCTTTCCGCGGCGGTGCTCACCAAAGGGCCTGTAGCGATGGTGCTGCTCGCGGGCATTCTTGGCCTGACCTTGCCCTTCGCGTGGAAGGATTCGAAGCTCCGAAAAGCGGTGCTCCTCACGGGATTGAACCCCTTGGGCTGGGGCCTCTTTTTCGCGCTTTCCGCGCCCTGGTTCTGGTTCGTCAACCAGGCCAATCCCGGCCACGCGCGTTTCTTCTTTATCCACGAACACGTCACGCGATTCCTCACCCACGAGCACGCGCGGCAAGGGTCGAACAATGCACTGCTGGACAAGCTCTATTTCCCCGGCTTTCTGATGGTGGGGCTGCTGCCCTGGCTCAGTTTGAGCGTGGTCGGCCTGAAGCGGGGCCTGGCCTTCCTGCGCCGCCGATCGGGGCCTCAGGGGCCTGAAGCCTCTCTCAACCGTTGGACTGTGGCGGCGATGCTGATGGCTTTCGTGTGGCCTTTGTTTTTCTTCACCCTGTCCGGCTCCAAGCTCCCCCTCTACATCCTGCCGGTGGTGGCGCCCCTTCTGGCCATGGGCTGCGCCTTGGAGGAGAAGGGAGAAGAATCCCGTAGCCTGCGGAGAACGGCGGTGGAGCTCTTCGTCCTGGCGGGAATTTTTCTTCTCGGCGGCTTCGCCTTCGCCAAGGATCTGAACGGAGCCCAGGGCTGGGTCCTGGGCCTGGGCGCGGCCTTCGCACTGGTCGGGGCTTGGGCCCTGAAACCCACCCATCTCACGTCGTCACGATGGATGGCCTCGCTGAGCGCCTGCATGTTGTTGCTCATTTTTACGGCGGATCGCGCGGCCACGGCGGGGAAGGACGTGGCGCCGTTGGTCCGCCAGGCACCCGCGAAGGCCCAGTGGATCAGCTTCGGCGTGTATTTCCAGGGATTGCCCTTCCACTCCCGCCAGCGCTGCGTGGTGGTGAATGGCACGGGCGAATTGGATTTCGGCAGAAGGCAATTGCCCGAAGCGGAGCAGGAGCGATGGTTCGTGGAAGACCCCGCGAAGCTGGAGGCTATCGCGCAGCGGATGCGGCAGGAAGATCCTTCCAAGCCCGTGGTGGTCCTGGCCCATGACGAGGAATGGGACCGATTGCCGCCGGAAGCCCGTGGCACCTGGGAGGAGCTGGGACGCAGTCCCAGCACGGTGCTGGCGCGGTTGAAGTAAAAGACGGACCTGCTTATCGGCTTCGCTCAGCCCAAAAAGCGGAACACAGAAAGCA
>JANXXC010000166.1 GCA_025350765.1 Holophagaceae bacterium
CTTCAGCCACCGATCCCTGGAAAGGTGGAGGCCACGGTGGTGGTGCTGGCCGGGCCTGCCGGCGGTGAACTCAGCAACGTGAACCGCTGGCGTGGCCAGATCGGCCTGGGCCCCATCGACGAGAAGGCCCTGGCAGCCGCGCGCAAGACCGTCTCATCCAAGGCTGGTTCCGTCGCTGTCTTCGACTTCACCAGCGAGGGCCAAGTCAAAAGCCGCATGGTGGCGGGGCTGCTCTCGACACCTGATGGAAACACCTGGTTCCTGAAACTCGCCGGGGATGAAGGGCCCGTGGGTAAGGCCCAGCCGGACTTCCTGCGCCTTCTCGGGAGTCTTCGCCTTGATTGATGCGACCAAGCGAATCCTCACCAAGGTCTGGGATTTCATCACCTCCTTCCAGCTCGCCATCACGTGCCTGGGCCTGCTCATGGTGCTGGTGGTGGCCTGCACGCTGGCCCAGGTCCAAATGGGCACTTACGAAGCCGTCAATAAAACCATGCGGAGCTTCTTCATCTGGTGGAGCCCGCGCAACTTCGCATGGAGGATCCCCGTCTTCCCCGGCGGAACGCTGGTGGGCCTGGTGCTCACTCTGAACCTGCTGGCCACGACGATGAAGCGCCTAAAATTGATCTGGGCAAAGGCGGGCCTCTGGCTCGTCCACCTGGGTTTGATTCTGTTGGTCTCCGGAGAATTTGTCTCCGCCGCCTTTCAAGTGGATGACCGCATGGTCATCGAGCAGGGACAGACGGCCAACTTCGTTGAGAGCGCCCGGTTCATGGAGCTCGCGGTCATCGACGGGACGGACCACGCCTTCGATGATGTCTACGCGGTTCCCACCTCCATACTCGCAAAATCCAGTACTGTGGCCCTCCCCGGCAGCCCCATCACCCTGAAGGTGAAGCGCTATTTCCCCAATGCCGAACTGGAAAAACGCGGCACAGCGGAAGCTCCATCTCAAGCTTCCATGGGCATCGGCACCACGCTGAAGATCGAAGAGCGAGCCGTGGCCACGTCAGATACCGCCATCAACAACCCATCCGCCTTGATCGAACCCATGGCCGGCGGCCGAAGTTGCGGCATATGGCTCTTGTCCCTGGTGCTGGAGGCGCCCCAGTCCTTCACTCACGATGGTCACACCTACACCATGGCCATGAGGCCCGCCCGCCATTACCTGCCCTACGCCTTGACCCTGAAGAAATTCAGCCACGACGTCTATTTGGGAACGGAGATCCCCAAGAATTTCTCGAGCCTGGTGCAAATCTCGAATCCCGCCAAAGGGGAATCTAGGGATGTGCTGATCTACATGAATCAGCCCCTGCGTTACGAGGGGCGCACCTTTTATCAGGCCAGCTTTGGCAAGGGCGATACCCTTTCCATCCTTCAGGTGGTGAAGAATCCCGGCTGGCTGATCCCCTACCTTTCCTGTGTGCTGGTGACACTAGGATTGCTGATCCACTTCGCCATTTCGCTTCGCGGTTCCCTCAAGCGGCGGCAGGAGAAGTTGTCATGAAAACCACCAAGCTCCTTCCCCTGCTCGCGGGCTTTATCGCGGTCCTCGTAGCGCTGGCGGCAGCCCTTCCCCCAGGCAAGGTGCGCGGCTATGACATCAATGCCTTCGCCAGCCTGCCGGTACTCGAGGGCGGTCGCGTGAAGCCCCTGGATTCCGTGGCGCGGAATTCCCTGCTCATGATCCGCAGTCAGCAGAGCTTCCATTTCGAAGGCCGTTCCATTAGCGCGGATGAATGGATGCTGGACCTCATGTTCCGCCCTGATCAAACGGACCGCCAGCCGATCTTCGTCATCAATGATCCCGACGTGCTGGGCCTCATCGGGCTCAAGCAAAGCGCCGACCGCTACTTTAGTTTCGAAACCCTGCTACCCCATCTCGAAGAAATCCAGAAGCAGGCCGAGGTCGCCCAAGCTCTGGAAGCCCTCAAACGCACCCGGTTCCAGTCTGCAGTCCTAAATCTGTTCGAGCGCGTCTATCTCTATCATCGCCTGCGGAACACCGTGCAGTTGGCGGGTTCACCGGGCCTCGACGTGCAGATCCGCGCCAATGCCCTGCCCCAGGCGGCGGAAATGAGATCCGCCCTCACTCAGTTGGCGGCCTTCCGCCCCCTGCCTCCTCTGCCGGGGCAAAAAGAGGATGCCTGGAAGAGCGTCGGTGAAAATTTGCAGGCCGCCGTCCTGGGCCAACCCCTGCACCCTGCGCTCGCGCCCCTGGCCCACATCTCCACGGCCTACATGGCCCAGGACGCGCCGGCCTTCAACCACAGCACGGCGGAATACCGAAGCCAGATGGAAAGCCTGCGCCCCTCCGCGATCGCCCACGCGGATCGCGAGATCGCCTTCAATCGCGCCCAACCCTTTTACGTGGGCATGGTGATCTACATTTTCGCGCTCCTGACCCTTTTCGTGTCCTGGCTTTGGAAGCGCGAGTACCTGCAGCCCACGGCTTTCGCGCTGCTCCTGGCCGCCAGCATTGTCCACACCGCAGGCCTAGTGTTTCGCATCGTTCTCCAGGGCCGCCCCCCGGTGACCAACCTCTACTCTTCGGCGGTCTTCGTGGGCTGGGCCGCAGTGATTCTTGGCATCGTCTTGGAGCGCATCTACAAGAAGGGTTTTGGCACCGCGGTGGCCGCCGCCGCAGGCTTCGCGTCCCTCATCATCGCCCAACACCTTGCCGAGGGCGACACCATGGAAATGATGCGCGCGGTGCTGGACTCCAACTTCTGGCTCGCCACGCACGTCGTGTGTATCACCATCGGCTACAGCGGGACCTTTCTGGCGGGCACCATCGCCATCGGATACGCGCTCTGGAAACACATCGCGCCCGATGCCAGCGTCAATGCCGGTAACAATTCTAG
>JANXXC010000179.1 GCA_025350765.1 Holophagaceae bacterium
GAACTTCTGGCTCGCCACGCACGTCGTCATCATCACGCTCGGTTACGCCTCCACGTTCTTCGCGGGCTTTCTCGCCATCGTCTATATTTCCCGTGGACTGCTGACGCACACGCTTTCGGAAGCCACGGCGAAAGGACTGACGCGCATGGTCTATGGCATCGTGTGCTTCGCGACCCTGTTCAGCCTCATCGGCACTGTGCTGGGTGGCATCTGGGCGGACCAGTCCTGGGGCCGTTTCTGGGGCTGGGATCCCAAGGAGAACGGCGCCCTGCTCATTGTTTTGTGGAACGCCATCATCCTGCACGCGCGCTGGTCCGGCCTCGCCCGCGACCGCGGCGTGATGACCATGATCATCTTCGGCAACGTCATCACCAGCCTCTCCTGGTTCGGCGTAAACATGCTGGGCGTGGGCCTCCACTCCTACGGCTTCATGAACGAAGCCTTCGTCGCCTTGATGATCTTCATCGCGTCCCAGCTGCTGCTGATGGGCCTCTGCATGATGCCCAGGCGCTTCAGATTCACGAGTCCTGGCACGCAGGCTTAGTACGGCAATCTACCTAGGCAGGAGAAATTCTGAGACCTCGGCCCACATGGGGTTCGAGACGCCAGCGTCCCAGTTGTTGTGGCCCCTGCCTTCTGCAATCCAAAGCCGCTTGGGTCCTGCAAAACCATCGAAGAGGGCCTTGCCCAGCCTGGGCGGGATAACTTCATCGCGTTCGGCCAGGAGTACGGCGAGCGGCCCGTGAAAGTTCTGGATTGCGACGGCGGCTTCAAAGCGATCCCGCACCAGGAATGAGGGCAGGTAAGGATGATGAACCCGGGCCAATGCCCGCATGCGATTCAAGGGCGTCAGCAGAAATAGGCCATTCACCCGCGTGGGACGCTGGGCCGCGGCGAGGGCCGCCACGCCGCTGCCGATGGATTCGCCCACCAGAATCAAGGGCAAGGGCGGCTCTTTATCCAAGGTATCAATCGCTTCCACCGAGGCCCTCACCAGGGCCTGCTCTGAAGGAGCTCCGGGCCGGGAACCATAACCTGGATATTCGAGGATGCGGACTTCCCAACGTCGAGGCACCGAAGGCGACTGGAAGCCCTTCGCGCAGTAGATGCGGCCTAAGGCCGTTCCCGCATTGCCATGGCAGACGAGCATGCGGCCCGCAGGCGCCTCACCTTGGGAGCCTTGGGGCCTCGCGATCCAGCCAATGAGTCTTCCGCTTCCGTCCCGCCAGGGCTCGAGCCCGACGCCCTTCGCTCGCACGAGGGCCGTCGTTTCATCCTCATGATCCGGAAAATAAATCAGGCTTCGTTGAAAAAGAAAAACGAGCAAACAAAGCCCGACGTAAGTTATCAGAAGCACTCGGAGAAAGGCCCAGATAGCCGTGATTCGCATGGAGCCAAGATAGGGCAAACCCAAGGTGGTTGAAATTATTCTATTCAAAAAACCCCTGTGGCCTAGCTACTGCCCCGCCCCCGCATCCATGGAAAGCAGCGTAGGGTTGCGTCCTTGCAGGATGTCCTCCATGCGGACTTTCACCGCGGCCTTGGTATCGGGATGAGTGAGGATGTAAAAGCGCTCCGCGGCGATAGCTTGGAAGACCGCCTCGGCCACCTTGCTTGGATCAATGCCATGCTCCACCGCAGATAGGACGGCGCTCGCCACCTGCATCGTCACGGGGTCCATTTTCTTGGGATCGCTGCGATCCGCAGAGTCGCGGTTGCGCTCGGATTCGGCGATGCGCGTTTTCACCCAGGCGGGGCAGAGCACCGAAACTTTCAGCGCGGATCCGCGTAGGGCAAGGTCGTGGTGCATGCCTTCAGAGAGCGTGACCACCGCGTGCTTGGTCACGTTGTAAGTGGCGAAGGCCGGTGCGGAGATGAGCCCCGCCACCGAAGCTACGTTGACGATGTGGCCGACTTCCCCTTGGGCGAGCATCGTCGGCACGAAGGCTCGGATGCCGTGGATGACGCCATAGAGATTCACTCCCAGCACCCATTCCCAATCAGCGATCGTCGCGTCCCAGGCGTTTTTCGCCAAGGCCACCCCGGCGTTGTTCACCAGCAGATGCACGTTGCCGAAACGAGCGAAGGTGGCCGCCGCCAGAGCGTCCATCTCGGAGGCCTTGGCCACATCGGTGCGCAGACTGAGGACGTCCACGTTCTGGGCCTGGAATTCCGCCACGGTCGAATCGAGCCTGGGCCCGTCAATGTCCGCCAACACCAGCTTCATGCCTTCCTTCGCGGCGCGTTGGGCGATGGCCTTGCCGATGCCCTCCGCTCCGCCGGTGATGACCGCGACTTTGTTATTCAGATCCTGCATAGTGGCTCCGCAATTCAAAACCCTGTCATCACCATGTCCACTGCGTTCAAAATCTCAGACCGCGCCTGGGGAAGCTCTCCCACGGACTTTCCGAGACCCTGCAGGGGAACGCCCGCCAGTTCGGGCACCACCGCCACCAAATTTTTACCCTGAAAGCGCACGGCGGGTGTCAGCCGGGCCATGGGCTTGCGGGCCAGGGCCTCCAAACGGTAAAGCGGTACCACCACCCGCGTGGCCAATAAAGATAGAAAATCCGATTGCACATCCAAGAGAAAGGGCACGTCGGCATTGGACCGGCGATTTGGATTTTTGTAGACGGAAAACTGAGCCATCAAAAGGTCCGTAGGCCGTCACTGGCCACGCCCTTCTTTTCCACGCGGCGGTTATAGGCCTGGATCGCATCAGCGTTCTCTTCCACCCAGGCTTGGGCCAAGCGAGCTTTAACAGCCTGCGCCAGAGCCTCTTCCGCCACCGCGGAGATGTTGATGCCCAATTCTTTGCCTCGCTTCAGCAGGTCGCTGTTGAGGCTCAGGTTGACGGCCCGCCGAGGGGCGTCCAATTCGTAGAGTGTGGGCATGAACGACTCCCATTTCTGATACGCATTCAATATGCGCATCATACTAAAGCCCGTCAAGGCGCGTCGCGAAATTCTCTTCAAACCGTCAAATAGCCGCCGTCCACGTTCAAACAAGCTCCGGTGGTATAGCTCGCGGCATCAGAGACCAGGTACAGCACCGCCCCCGCCAGTTCATCGGGATGGGCGATGCGATGCTGGGGAATGTGATCCAGGGCCTTTTCCAGGATCGCGGGATTGTTCACCAAGGCCGACGCGAACTTGGTGTCCGTGAAGCCCGGCAATAGGGCGTTAACCCGAACTTTTAACGGCGCGCATTCCTTGGCGAAGGCTTGCGTCATGGAGATCACCGCCGCCTTGGTGATGGAGTAGATGCCCTGGTAGACGCCCGGAACCACGCCGTTCACCGACGCCACGTTCACGATGGCGCCACCCTGTTTCATCAATTTAACTCCGCCCACGGACATGAAGAAATAGCCGCGGATGTTCACGTCCACGGTCTTCTGGAAAGCCGCCAGGTCCGTGTCGAGGATGGGCCCGAAGTAGGGATTGGCGGCGGCATTGTTCACCAAGATGTCCAGGCGCCCGTGCTTGGCATCGATGGCCAGGAAGAGCGCCTGGATCTGTTCCATCTCGCCGATGTGGCAGGGCATGACTTCCGCGGATCCGCCGCTGGCCTGGATCCCTGCCACCACCGCTTCGCAGGCCTCGGCCTTGCGGCTGGACACGATGACGTGGGCGCCGTGGGCGGCGAGCAACTTTGCGATGGCCTCGCCGATGCCCCGGCTGGCGCCGGTCACCAGCGCGATTTTTCCACTGAGGTCAAAGGTAGAGGTCATGGCAACTCCAAACTGAAAAAATATTCATCCAGCGATTCCAAAGATTTCGACGATTGGGTGTTTCGAAAATAAGACCCCAGGTTTTTGAATCGCTGTCATCGCTGAACTCGCTGGATAAAGTTTTTTCTTCACGATTAGAGCCCTTATGACTCAATCAGTTTGAGGCAGCGTGCTTGGAGATAATTGGTGATGTGGATGAAGTCCTTGAAGGCGGGATTCTGGGTCTGGCCGTGATGGTAGCGGTAGTAGATCTGCTGCACGATGCCCGCCAAGCGGAACAGGCCATAAATGAGGTAGAAGTCAAAATCTTCCACTCGATGCCCGGTTTTCTCACCGTAGTAGGCGATGACTTCAGTGCGGGTTAGCATGCCGGGCAGATGCGTGGGCTGGCGGCGCATGCGCATGAAGGCCTCGTCGTCGTCCGCCTGAACCCAATAAGCCAGCGTGTTCCCGAGATCCATCAGGGGATCCCCCAGGGTCGCCATCTCCCTGTCCAGCACGCCGATGACGTCGAGCGGATGATCTGGATCCAACACCACGTTGTCAAAACGGAAATCGTTGTGGATCAAGCAGGTGGCGCCGTCCTGGACGGGCATCTTGTCCGCAAGCCAGGCCATGACGCCTTCGAAGTCCACGGCGTTGTCCGTGCGGGCCTTGCGGTAGCGATCGCTCCAGCCCGCGATTTGCCGCTTCACGTAGCCTTCACCCTTGCCCAATGAATCCAGCCCCGCGGCTTTCCAATCCACCCGATGTAGCTCGATGAGTTTGTCTACGACATTGATGCAAAGGTGCCGCGTGTTTTCGGCGCTCAGGTTCAATTCCTCGGGCATATCCTGGCGCGGGATGATGCCATTGATCCGCTCCATCACATAGAAATCGCAGCCCATGATCGCATCGTCCTCGCAGAAGCCGAGGACCGCTGGAACGTAGGGGTAATAGGGCCTGAGAGCCGACATGATCCTCGCTTCCCGCCCCATGTCGTGGGCGCTCTTGGCCTTGTGGCCGAAGGGTGGCCGGCGGAGGATCAGTTCGCGGTTAGCGTAGCGCAGTAGGTAAGTAAGGTTGGACGCTCCACCGGAGAACTGGGTGATGTCCGGTGTCCCCTCTAAGCTCGGATAGAGGTGTTTCAAGTAACGGTCCACCGCGCCAGAGTCCAGCTCCTCGCCTCTGCGCACCGGGCCGGATTGATCCATCAAAGTCATGACATCGTCCTTAAAATTTTCAAATCTCGACGCCCAGTCTCAGGGCCTGCGCCTTCAGTTCTAGTCTCGCGATGAGGGCGCGGTGGACTTCATCGGGTCCATCGGCGATGCGCAGGATTCGTGCGTATGCGTACAAGGCCGCCAGCGGAAAATCATCGCTGAGCCCCGCGCCGCCGTGGATCTGCATGGCTTGATCCAGGATGAGTTGCGCCATGTTGGGCGCGATGACTTTGATTTGCGAGATCTCGCTCATAGCGCCCTTCACCCCCACGCTGTCCATCATCCAGGCGGCTTTCAGGGTCAGAAGGCGGGCCTGTTCGATGGCCATGCGGGCGTTGGCGATGATGTCGCCGTTGCCGCCGAGGGCCGCCAAAGGCTTGCCAAAAGCGACCCGTGAAAGGGCCCGCTGGCACATCAATTCCAGAGCCCGCTCTGCGGCGCCGATGGCGCGCATGCAATGGTGGATGCGGCCGGGACCGAGGCGCCCTTGAGCGATCTCGAAGCCGCGCCCGGGACCCCCGATGATGTTTTCGATGGGCACGCGCACATCCGTGAAGCTCACTTCCCCGTGGCCGTAGGGTTCATCCAGAGAGCCGAAGACGGGCAGCATCCGCTCGATCTTTAGACCCGGCGCATCAATGGGCACTACCACCATCGAATGGCGCGCGTGCTTGAGAGCCTCGGGATCCGTGAGCCCCATGAAGATCACGAAGGCGCAATTCGGATGGCCGATGCCGCTGCTCCACCACTTGCGGCCATTGATGAGCACCTGATCGCCTATGACCTTGGCGGTGGCCCGCATATTGGTGGCGTCGCTGGAGGCTACGTCCGGCTCCGTCATGCAGAAGGCGGATCGGGTCCGGCCCTCCAGCAGGGGTTTAAGCCATTGCTCCTGCTGCATCTCCGAGCCGTACTTCACCAGCACTTCCATGTTCCCGGTGTCCGGCGCGTTGCAGTTGAAG
>JANXXC010000005.1 GCA_025350765.1 Holophagaceae bacterium
TTTCGCCTTCATCGGCATCCTCATCGTGCTCTACCAGGGCGGTCTGGTGCGCCTGGTGGGCAAACGAATTCCAGAGAGATTGGCCATCCTGATCGGCCTAGCGCTGATGGTCGGCGCCCTGCCCTTCCTTCCCTCCTCACCCTGGAAATGGCCCTTTCTTCTGCTGATGATTCCCCTGGCTTGGGGCTCTGGCATGAACAGCACCGCCACGAGTTCCCTGGCTTCGCAGCTCACCCCTGCGGATGAACAAGGCGGACTCTTCGGCGCCATGGGCGCCATGCAGGGCCTAGGCCGCATCATCGGCCCCGCCATGGGTACCTTCGCCTTTGCGAAATGGGGATTCGCCTCGCCCTATTTTATTGCCACGGCCACCGTGGGCCTCGCCCTCCTGCTGGCGCTGAGCCTGCGGAAGGTCCCTCGCGCGCGGATTTGATCAGCCAAGCTTCACGTCGCCTAGGCAGCCCTTCCTATTCGGTCAAATACATGCATCCTGATACCTACATTCCCAAGGTCAATGATGCGCAACCCCTTTCGCCTAGCCCCGGCAGATCTAGGTTTTAAAGCCGGATTACGGCAGGCCTTGGTCGACGAGAGCTACCTTCGCGCTCGGCTCGGGGTGCTCTGTTTTCTGCCGATCTTATACGCGCTCTACCTGGTGCTCGAAGAAGCTTGCCGCCGCCGGCCAGACCTGTACTGGGCCTTCGGAGCCGTGGTCGCCACGCTCCTGCTTCAACTCGCCACCGCATTCTTTGCACGATGGATCAACGGCCAGTTTCCAAATCCCAGACTCCAGCAGGGGATATTCGCCCTCAGCCCCACGCTCACCGGCCTTGGCTTGGCGTTGATATGCCTCTGGGCGGCACCGTTCATAGGCCCATCACAGAGGGTCCTACTGGCCATCCTCACCCTGGGAACCGGAGCCCTGGCCATTCTGAGCCTGGGCCCCAGCCTTTTCACTTACCTGTGCTTCATGACACCCATCCTGGCTTCGGTTCTCCTGGTCCTGGTGAAAGGTCCGCGGATGGAGCAGGGACGCCTTTTCGGCTCGCTGATCTTGGCTGGTCAAATTGTTCTGATCTTCGTGGCCGCCTATGTGCATATTCTTCTGCGCAAGTCGGTGCTCCTGGAGCTAAAACTCAAGGAGATGATTCTGAGGGATAGCCTCACCCTGCTACGCAATCGGCGCTACCTCACGGAGTTCATGCAGGAAGAAACGGCCTCGATTCTCAGGTCCTGGAGCGTGGCCACCGGGTCCGCCAAAGATACCGCGTCCATCCTCAAGTCCTTGAACACCACCGCCGGCTCCGCTGAACCCCGGAGCTTAGGTTTCATCATGATGGACATGGACCACTTCAATTCCGTGAACGATACCCATGGGCAGGAAGCCGGGGACGCGGTGCTGGTGCAGGTTGCGAGCCGCCTCAAAGCCACCGCCCGGAAACCAGACTTGCTAATTCGCTGGGGCGGCGAGAAGTTCGTCATCGTGGCCCGGGAGACCAATCGAACGCCTCCCTTCAGGCTCGCGGAGCGACTTCGGCAGGCCATGGAAGCCCGCGAATTCAGCCTGCCTTCGGGTGAAAGGGTCCACCTCACCTGTTGTTGTGGATACAGCGTCTATCCCTTCAGTGGAAGTCAAGGCGATGTCCTTAGCTGGGAACAGGTGTTGGGCATGGCGGATGTAGCTCTCGCTGAAGCCAAGGAACGGGGCCCCAATCACATGACGGGCATCAGTATTGACGACAAAGGAAAAGATCGCTTGAAGGCAATCCCACTCGCGGTGGAGCAGGATCTGAAGCAAGCCGAACGAGACGGTCTAATCCGAGTGACGCCCACCGCCCTCAAGCCGTGAAAATTGGTCTGGAATCGGCTAAGATCATGGATTCCCGGGTTGCCAAATGATGAAATTAAACGGTTACGAATTGAACGCCGGAGGACTGGCGCGAATCGCAGCGGGGGAGCAGGTTTCCCTTGCGCCCGAGGCGCTCGCATTCGTCGCCGAGAATCGCTCCGTCATCGATCGCATTCTTGCTGAAGGCCGCACGGTCTACGGCATCAACACGGGCTTCGGACAATTCGCCACGGTGGTGATTCCGCCGGATCAGCTCCAGCAGCTCCAGCTGAATCTTATCCGCAGCCACGCGGCAGGCGTAGGGGATCCATTGCCCCTCGACCAGACCCGGGCCCTCATGGCGGCCCGAATCAACTGCCTACTCAAGGCGCACAGCGGGATCCGCCCCGACCCCATCGAGCTCCTCGCCGCATGCTTGAACCAGAACGTGGTGCCGGTCATTCCGAGCCAAGGCAGCGTGGGCGCCAGTGGCGATCTCGCTCCCCTCGCGCACATGGCGCTGCTCCTCGTGGGAGAAGGCCTGGCCTGGCGCGATGGAAAGCAGATCCCAGGTGGAGATGCGCTGAAGGCCGCGGGCCTGGAGCCCATCCAATTGCAGGCAAAGGAGGGACTGGCCCTCATCAACGGCACGCAGCTCATCACGGCCCTGGGCTGTCTCGCGTTGGAGCGGCTGCGGGATCTCACTTCCATGGCTGACGAAATCGCGGCCCTGTCCCTCGAAGCCCTGCGCGGATCAAGAGCCGCCTTCGATCCGCGCATCCACGCGGCCCGCCCCCACCCCGGCCAGATCGAAGTGGCCGCGAACCTGCGGCGCATCCTGGGAGAGACCTCTGAAATCGCCGAAAGCCATCTGGACTGCCACCGCGTTCAGGATGCCTATTCCCTGCGCTGTCTGCCCCAGGTGCACGGAGTGGCACGGGACACGCTTCGCTTCGCGGGGGACATCCTGGAGCGGGAGCTGAACAGCGCCACGGACAATCCGATGATCTTCACGGACACGTCGGAATCGCGGTCCGGCGGCAATTTTCATGGGCAATACCCTGCCCTAGCCTGCGACGTGCTGGCCATCATTTGCGCGGATCTGGCGAGCATCTCAGAGCGTCGCCAGGAGCGCATGGTGAACCCCGCCTATTCGGATCTTCCCCCTTTCCTCACCGAACATGGCGGCCTTGAATCGGGCTTCATGATGGCCCACGTCACTTCCGCTGCCTTGGTTTCGGAACTCAAAGGTTTGGCGCATCCCGCCTGCGTGGACACCATCCCCACCAGCGCCGGCAAAGAAGATCACGTGAGCATGGGGCCCATCGCCGCGCGGAAATTGTGTCGGGCGGTGGACGGCCTGGAGCAAGTGCTGGCCATTGAGGCCCGCATGGCCCTGGAGGGCATCCGACTGATCGGCCTTGCGCCCGCGGAGGGATTGAAACCCCTCATGTCCCGGCTCTCAAAGGTTTGCCCACCCTGGCGCGACAGGCCTATGTTTGAGGAAATCAGTCTTTCCCTGCAGGCGCTGCGGCTCCATATGCGAGAATCCAAGGCATGAATTCCCAAAAGGCGAAAGCCCTCGGCACCAAGGCGAAAGCCACCGGCATAGGGGCGAAAACCTTCTGCATTGGCTGGCGAGAGCAGTGTGAGGCTGAATTGCGCGCTTTCACCGAGGCGGATTCCATCCGCTTCTGGGGAATCGCCCACGATGTGGACGGCGAAGCCAAGCCCATCTTCAACTACCGTTTCGAACACACCACCGCCGCGGTGAAGCTCGCCCGCTGGCTCTGCCCCTTGGTAGACGCCGATCTCGAAATCGTAGAGTGCGCCCTCTGGCTCCATGACTGCCGGAAAAAACTGAAGGATCCGCTTACCAAGGACACCCACGCCAACGACGCTTCGGCCACGGTGGCGGAAATCCTGGAAAATACGGACTTCCCGCCCGAGAAAATGGCCGCCGTAAGGCATGCCATCGAACACCATGTAGGGCTGCGGCTCGCGAAGAAACTCGAACCCCTGGAGACCGCCTGTGTGTGGGATTGCGACAAGCTGAGCAAACTCGGCGCCGCCAGCCTTATCCACTTCGGCTGCATCAGCGGCGCCTTCCAACCCATCACCACCGAGGACATCCTGCAGCGCGGTGAGGCCTGGCTGGAGCTCTGCAAAGGCATCGTCTCCAGCATGAACACGCCGCCTGCGAAACAAGAAGCGGAGCGTCGCCTCGAATTCCTGGCCCAGCACTATCGACAGCTGGGCCGGGAGTGGCGCGTGCCCATGGAGATCGCGGCCCCATGAGCGCCAGTCTCTCGCTGCTCGAGATATTCCAGCGGACGCTGAAATTCCTTCAGCTATATGCCCCGGATGACCCGAAGGCCACGCAGGCCCTGCAATCCGTGCATGAGGCCCTTTCAGTCCAGCTCGATTTTTCCGGTTCTCTTGAGATCGACGTACTCCAATCCCGGGGCCGTTTCCAACTGCTTGCCAACGGCCAGATCATGGATGGCCCCCACCAGGCTGCGATGGCCTTGGCGCAGGTGCTACTGGACCGGCGCATCCACCGAATCAGTTTCCAAAGGGGCGTGGACGAGGACGAGCTGAGGATCCTTTTCTTTCTTCTGCAGCTCAAGCCTCAGCGATTGGTAGAACTGGGCGGGCCTGGCACCTTCGCGGACGAGATGCCGAACATTCTTATGAATGAAGGCGTCACCCTCTCTGGCGTCGGGGGCCTGAGCCGTCCCGTGCCCGTTGCGCCGATTGAGGTGTCTCCAGAGCCGACGCCAGTACCAACGCCTCTGCCCATCACGATGCCAACGCCCTTCCCCATCCTCAATACCATTCCCCTCGCCAACATCCCCACGGAACTCCCCACGCCTCTCCCCCTTCTGACGCGGCCTCTTCCACCGGAGCTGGATCCATCGGTTTTCGATTCTTCCCCCCCGCAGAAGGCCCCAACAGCGGCTCCAAAGTACCCCCAGCTCACCACTGCACGGGACACCCTGAACGCCTTGTTCGGAGAGCCCCTGCCTGAAATCGAGATGCCGGGTGAAGAGGCTCTGCCCCCAGCGGTGGCTGCTGAACCGGCTCCGGAGCCCGAAATCGTATCTCCGCCACGGCCCCTTAAGGAGCGGCTCGTGGAACTCTTCGAGCCCATCGCCGACACGGCTCAATCCAAGCCACCCAAGGCCTCGGCGCCCTGGACCCTGGATCAGCTTGAAGCCCTCCGCCGCTCCGAGCTGCGCTTCGCGGATCTTACGAGCCTCCAGGGCGCGGGGGAGCGCTTGGGGCTGAATCAGGAGGATTCCCTCACGCTTAGGGACTCGCTGCGCCAAGCGCTCTGGTCCCTGCCACCCTCCAGCCAAGGAGCCGTCCTCCTGGGCGTCCCGGTGTTCCCGCCGGGAGAACAGGCCCTGCAACGAGCCTTGGATTATTTGGCGCCGGAGCTGCTCGCGCAGACCGTTGCGGAAGTGGAGCTGCGACTTCGCCCGCCCCGCCCGCAACTGGCCCTTCTGGTGGCCACCTTGCTCTACTGCGTTAAGGACCGAGAAATGAGCCTTGAGGCCCTGCGGGGAAGGCTCCAATTCGAAGGCTGGGACATCCTGGATCTTGAAGCTCTCTACGGCGACATCCGCTGGGAATGCCAGGGCACCGATACCAAGCTGAATCTCGCCATTCAGGATGAAGGGCTGCTTGACCTGGAGCCCTCGCAAATCGGGAGCATCTGTCGCCAATCCCTGCGCAGTGGGCGCTTGGACGCCTTCGAAACATTCTGGAAGGCGCTTGATGAGGCGCTTTGGGGGAAAAATGGCCCCCGCAAACAAAAGGCCGCCGAAGTCTTCGCGGATCTCACGGAAGTGGTTCAGGATACCGGATTGCCCCCCGGTTACGACGCCAAGTTGCGGGATCTGCTAGCCAAACATCTCTCCCTTGAAATGAATCCCGAAGCCCTAGGGTGGACCTGCCAGGGTGTTGAATCCTTGATCTCCCAAGCCATCGCAAAGGGCGATCTTTTCTACGCCTGCCGTCAGGTGGAAGCCGTTCTGGACCAATCGGTTTCCAGCGCTTCCAAGGCTGGCGGCGCCAAGATCTCCCAGGCGCTTCACGACCTCTACATGCGCATCGCCGGCGCGCGGAATGTCAGCGCCTTGCTGCCGATCATCCAACAGAAACAATCCGGTCCCGAGGAAGCCCAACTCGCCAAACTGTTGCAACTCCTCGGCCAGCCCGCGGCCCGGCATCTGGTCTTCTGCCTGGGCCATGAAGAAGATCGCACCCGTCGCTATAAACTGCTGAATGCCCTCGGCACCATCGGTCCCAAGGCCGTGCTTCCCCTGCGGGAAGCCCTCGCCGCTCCGGAGTGGTACTTGGTACGGAATGTGGTTTCCCTCCTCGGGGATATCGGCGATGCATCGGCCTTCGAGGACGTGGCCCACACGCTGTCCCACAAGGATGCCCGGGTGCGGCGCATGGCGGCCAAAGCCCTGGGTCAGTTGCATAAGGACCGGGCGGTTCCGTTGCTGGTCGAGGCCCTGCCCAATGCCGACCCTAATTCGCAGATGGAGCTCATCACCCAGCTAGGTGACTTGAAGGACACCCGCGCCGTCACGCCCTTGGTGGATCTTCTCCAGGAAGGAAAAGCGTCGGGCCCCGATGTTGAAAAACTCCGGCAAGCGGTCCTGGAAGCCCTTGGAGCCATCGGTTCTCCTGAAGTGATACCCGTCCTTTCAAAACTCTTCAAAAAGAAAGGGTTCTTGGGGCGCATGGAGCCGCTGCCTTTGCGAATCGCCGCCGCCCGCGCCCTGGCCGCCATCGGTACCCGCGAGGCCCGCGAAGCCATGGCCATGGCCATGGAAACTGAAACCAAAGACGAAGTGAAATCCCTCCTGCGCCAGCACCTAGTTGGCGACTGAACTGATGGTCCCCGTCCCCATGGGATGGCCCGATCCTCCCCCCTGAACCCGGAACTTCACGCATGCCCAACTTCTTCGAAACCGCCCAAGCCCTGGAAGTCGCGGCGAAAGCGCTGCAAATGTATACGGCCCAGCACCCGCGCACCCAAGGATCGCTGGAGGCCGCCAAACAGGCCCTAAAGGTATGGATCGGAGACCGGGCTTCTCTCCATCTGGCCGTGGCCAACGACAAAGTTTTCGCCGACGGCGCCAAGATAGAGGGTTCAAGTCCGCATCTCAAGGCGCTTGCCAAACGATTTGCAGACCGCACGATCGCCGGCTTTCTTATCCAGAAAGACCTGGACGATGCGGATCTCCTTTCCATGCTCAATCTTCTTCTGCTCAAGCCTGCGAAGATCGAGGAACTCGGAGGCCCTGCCAAGGTGCTAGAGGATGGCGGCGCCACGCGCATTCGGGTGAGCCAGACGCGCTACAAGGAAGTCGGCCAGGGCGGCAATGGTGAGGATGAAAATGAAACCGCGCCCGACATCGACGGATCTACAGGTTCATTGGAGGATGAGCGCGGAGAAGAACCTGACCGCAGCGAGAAAGCCACTGAATCAGATCCGCACTTTGATTCAGAGACTGATATCTCCACACTGCTGGGCCCTCCGGAACAATTGATGGACATCGTTAGGGAGGCCCTAGAAGGGGTTCTGGGAACGTCTATCGCCAGCGATGCCCAAGGCTTTGTAGCCTTGCAGCCGGCCTTTCTGGGGGACCTCGGAGCCATGGGCTATCAACTGGGCCTGGGCGAGGGAATGCCTTCCCTCGCCCAGATGGGCGTGCTCCGCCAAGTGCTTCTCGGCCTATCGCCCGAGGCCCAGATGAACCTGCTCGCGGGCATTGCCACCCTGCCCGGCAAACCCGAGGGGTTGGCCTTGGGCATTCGGGAACTGGCACCGGAATTGTTGTCTCGAGCCAGCCTGGGAATGCTGGGGCAAGGCCTACCGTGGAGCCATCTCGAGGGCATTCTTCAGGATGTGCTGCGGCCTCTGCCCGAGCGCGATACGTTGGTCCGCGCCCTCGCCATCCACATGCGCTTGGCGGGCTACGACGGAGGCCTGGCCGAGGCTCTCCTGCGCCGGATGGATTGGGAGGCCATGACCCTTGAAGCCAAGATGGTCCGAGTTCTAGAGGATCGCCAGCTCTGGGACCTGAGCCTAGAACAGCGCTTGGCCTTTTTGAGGGAATTGCTGGACGAAGAGCGTTTTGACGCCTTTCAGCGCGTGTTGGACCGGATTCTCGAAACCCTCCAAGTGGAAGACGAGGGGCTGCGTCTGGCGGCCACCCAGACCCTCTCCGGAGTCACTCACTGGATTCGGCAACCGGGCCTTCCCCAAGCCATCGAAGGTCTCCTTGGACAGAAATTGCAGACCCATTTCGCCGTCGAGCCTTCACCCCATATTCACCAATCCGCCACCGAAGCCATCAGCACCCTCCTGGGAGCCTTGGTCCTCCGAGGTGAACCCGCCCATGCCCAGACCTTCCTGATGGAACTCCAGGATCTCAGCGGCATCCATGAAACAGTTCAGCCATGGCGCCAGGAGGGCTTGGACCAGCTCAAAGCCCGGCTAATCCGTGACGACTGCATGGATCACACGGTGGATGTGCTCTGTGAGGTGGAAAAGGAAGTCCTGACCGCCGAGATCATCCCCTACCTCGAATGGCTGGGCCCCGCGGCTCCAAGCTTCCTGATGGGGAAGCTGGGCCAAGAATCTGATCGCCAACGAAGGGGACGTTTGATCGAGGTGCTCCGCACCCTGGGTTCTTCCTCGGTGGATGCCGTTCTGGAGGCGCTGACCGAAAAAACCTGGTTCGTGGTGAGAAACGCTCTGAATCTCTTGAGCGACATCGGCGATGCAGGCTCGATACAGGAAGTGATCCCTCTGCTGCGCCACCCTGACGGCCGCGTTCGGCGCGCGGCGGTGCGGGCCATGTGGAAATTGGGCGGACCTGCCTCGGAATCCCACCTGATTGGAATCCTCAAAGAGACGGATCCAGAGACCCAATTGGAAGTACTCTTCGCCCTGGGCCAGTTGAAGACCACCGGGAGCGCCCCCGCGGTACTTGAACTGGCGGAAGATCGCAGGGCCTCCGAGCGGCTCAGACTGAAAGCCTTGGAAACGTTGGGGCAGATTGGAGTGGCCGCGGTCATTCCAGCCCTGAACGATCTGCTCAAACGGAAGGGCTTTTTTGGGGGGGGTAGCGAATCTTTCGAGATCCGCCTGGGCGCTGCCAAGGCGCTCCAGCTCATTGGCACCCCAGAGGCCCGGTGGAGCCTCCAAAAGATTGTAGAGGCCTGCCCTAAGGGTCTTGAAAAAGAAAGCCTCAAGCGCGTGCTTGAGGCTTTTACCCAAAAATAAATGTCACCGGGAAATACTTTCGGATTCCTGGCCGCCTATTTGATCTATTGATCCCGGGCGACTTCCTGGACGATCCGATAGATGCGCTCTTTGGCGCGGAGCTTGATTTTCTTGAGTTCGACTTCTTCAAGGGATTCCTGGGCGGAAAGTCGTGATTTCGTGCGGAGTCGCCCGAGCCGCTCATCGGCGGCGCGGTGCTCCTCCATGAGCTTCCGGAATTCGAAATGCTCCTTCATGAGTCGGTCTTGAACATCGGGACGCAGGAAATCCATAGAAGCCTCCAGAAACCGCCTCGGCGAGGCGGAGGGTTTTCTTGATCCAAGCTGTCCGAATGACCCGAAGGTACGCCCCATTTCCAGGGCGTCAAGGGCAATGGGGAAAGCGACGCGGATTCCTGGGGAAGGGGCGAAATGACTGGGCGAACCGGGCCTCCCCAGGCGATCCTTAAATGATGTCCCTTGTGGTGGATCGGTTCAGCTTAGCGCGGACGGACGGGGTAGAACTCCTGGCCCCCCTCAGCCTCAGCCTGGATTCGGGGGACCGCCTGGGCTTGGTGGGGGAATCCGGCTCGGGCAAGAGCCTTCTCGTCCAAGGACTCTTCGGGGTCCTGCCCCAAGGAGTCCGATCCACGGGCGGCACCATCACGGCCTTTGGTGTTTCCATGGAGCGGACCTCGAAAAGCCGGGACTCGATCCGTGGCCGCCGGATGGCCTGGGTGCCGCAGGACCCGCAGCAAGCGCTCAACCCCTTTTTGAAAGCGCGGGACCATCTCGCCCTGCTGCCCAGGATCCATCGAGGGGAATCCACCGCCACGGCCCTCCACCGGCTCATGCCTCTGCTGGAACGCCTCCGACTGCCCACGGACCAAGCCTTTTTGAACAAGTACCCCCACGAGCTCAGCGGCGGGCAGCGCCAGCGACTTCTGTTGGCCCAGGCCCTCAGTTGCGACCCGGATCTGTTGGTGCTGGATGAGCCCACCACCGCCCTGGACCCCACCGTGCAAGCGGATTTCATGGCCTTGATGCTGGAGCTACAAGCGAATCGCGGCCTGGGATATCTCTGGATCAGCCACGATCTCGGTGTCGTGGCCTCCGTGACGACGCGACTAATGGTGCTCTACGGCGGGGAAGTCATGGAAGCTGGACCCACCGACCGATTGCTGCGAGAGCCCCGCCATCCCTACACCCAGCGATTGCTGCAAGCCGCGAAAAAGGAGCCCAGCCATGAATCGGGTTTTCTTCTCGGCCCCCTGGAACGACCCGCGGGGTGTCCGTTCCAACCACGCTGCCCGAAAGTGCAGCCGAGCTGCGCGTCCTGGAAACCATGGCAGGGAAGGATGGAAGATGGCTTGCGTTGCGAAGCCGTTTTTCACGATTGACCCGCTCATGCCAGGGGCCGAAACGGCTCTAATCGAAGCTAGTAGGGGCCGTCCTTCCGTGAGACCATGACGTGCAAGGTCCCGCGAGCCGTGGACCGGAATGGATGACCACCATGCTGACCTTGCCGCTAACGGAAGCTCTTACTTTTGACGACGTTCTGTTGGTGCCCGGTTTTTCGGACACCCATCCGAATGCCGTGGACTTAAGCTCGATGCTCACGAAGGCGATCCGCCTGAATATCCCCCTGCTCTCGGCGGCGATGGATACGGTGACGGAAAGCCGCATGGCCATAGCCTTGGCACAACTTGGAGGCCTCGGCATCATCCACAAGAACTTGAGCATCGAAGGCCAGGCCGAAGAAGTGGACAAGGTAAAGCGATCCGAATCCGGCATGATCACGGATCCCATCACCATCTCGCCGGACGCGCCCATCCGGGACGCCGAAGCGCTCATGGCCAAGTACAAGATCAGCGGAGTTCCGGTGGTCCAGGGACACAGGCTGGTGGGCATCCTCACCAACCGGGACCTGCGCTTCGAAACGCGCTGGGATCTTCCGGTTTCCGAGGCCATGACCAAGGAAAAACTCATAACCGTACCGGTGGGCACAACGCTGGAAGAGGCCCGGGTCATCCTGCAAAAACACCGCATCGAAAAGCTGCTAGTGGTGGACGCTCAAGGCGCCTTGAAGGGCCTCATCACCGTCAAGGACATCGAAAAATCCATCAACTACCCCAGCGCCTGCAAGGACGCCCTGGGCCGCCTAAGAGTCGGCGCTGCCCTGGGTGTGGGCAAAGACCTGCTAGACCGTGCCCAGGCCCTCGTGGACGCCAAGGTGGACGTGCTTTGTCTCGACAGTTCCCACGGCCATAGCGCGGGCGTGTTGGAGGCCGTGCGGATGCTGAAGAATGCTCAGCCGGATACGCCGATCATCGCGGGCAACGTGGCCACCTACCAGGGCGCGAAAGACCTCATCGAAGCTGGCGCTTCCGCCGTGAAGGTGGGCATCGGCCCCGGCTCCATCTGCACCACGCGCATCGTCACGGGCGCTGGAATGCCCCAGATCACGGCGGTCTCAGAAGCCAGCCGCGCCTGTCGGGAAGCGGGCATTCCCTGCATTTCCGATGGGGGCATCAAGTTCAGCGGCGACATCGCGAAGGCCGTGGCGGCGGGCGCGGACGTGGTGATGATCGGAAGCTTGTTCGCGGGCACCGACGAAGCGCCGGGCGAAACCATCTTTTACAGCGGCCGCACCTTCAAGGCCTACCGCGGCATGGGCTCACTCGGGGCGATGAAAAAAGGCAGCGCGGATCGCTATTTCCAGGAAGGCAAAGACGACACCAAACTCGTGCCCGAGGGCATCGAAGGCCAGGTTCCTTACAAGGGCAAAATGGGCGACCTCGTGACCCAGCTGATGGGCGGCCTCCGCGCCGGGATGGGCCTGAGCGGCGGGCACGATATTGCTGATTTCCAGGCCAAGGCACAGTTCGTGAGGATCAGCGGCGCCGGGCTGCGCGAGAGCCA
>JANXXC010000209.1 GCA_025350765.1 Holophagaceae bacterium
GGGCGGATGGTGGAGGTGGACTTCTGTGGCGTGGAAGATTCCATCAGACAGCTTGAAATTTCTTCGGGCTTTCGCATCACCAGGCACCAGCTTTCACTCTTCGGGCTTTGTACCGATTGCCAATCCGCAGAGAAAAGACATTGACGCTAGGCCCTGGTTTGATAAGATCTAGGAACAATGCGGGTGTAACTCAGTGGTAGAGTGCAACCTTGCCAAGGTTGAAGTCGTGGGTTCAAATCCCATCACCCGCTCCACTTAACTAAGGGCCGCACCAGCGGCCCTAGTCGTTTATGCTAATGGTAGACAGCAAGGCGCCGTAGCCAAGTGGTAAGGCCGCGGACTGCAAATCCGCTATCCATCGGTTCGATTCCGATCGGCGCCTCCAAGAAAACGGCCCCGCAAGGGGCCTTCGAATTTGCGCGGATCGGAATCGAATCAGGATGGCGTTCCCGTCTAACGCGCGCATGCGCGCTCCCACTCGGCAGTAGCCTCGTGGAGACGGGAGCCCTAGTAGCGGTCCGGAGAGCGCACGGCAGTCGTAGGGATAAGCCGCGGGCGCAGCCAGCCTGCGGCGGGTACCGGATTCAGATCGGCGCCTCAAGAAGAGAGTCTATTTCGGGCTTAGAAATTCGCATCAAGATAATGCCCTAAGGACTGTATTGAAGACTTACCTTGTCAGTTCGGAGGAGGGGGGGGATACTCGGGCTGTCTTTTCCCATCCAAAAGGAGCAATGCAATGAGTGGCACACGCTCGAAGGTTAGGAGCGCAGTACTTTTGCTTGGGTTGGTCATCTCACATGCCACACCTGCTCTTGCGGACTGCACACCGAGTACCTCGTATGGATTTGCCTGTTTCGAACTCTGGTGTTGTGGGGATATATGCCAGTATTACCAGGTAGTGCAAGGAGAGGCTCATGGCATCGCTGTTGGCCTGAGGGGTTCTCTTTCGGTTGTTAACCAATGGATGTCAGATAACGAACCAGCGTGCCCATGACACTTCATCGTTTAATCGAACGGATGATGTTGGTGTTGGGAATTATCGCACTCCCATTGTCTGCCCAGATACGAAGTGGACTTAATAAACCTCAAACCTGGGACGGTGGGAAGACGTTTCGAGTAGTGTTCGGTGTGGCCCAGGAAGTCGTAATTGAAGGGCCGGGAAGAAACCCGGCCGTCCGGTTCGCCCTGCCCAAAGACACTTTGAATTGTTCTATCCACGAAGGTACCGGCTTGGCCCTGACCAAGGGACCAGAACCCAAACTTAGACCCATTCTGGAAAGTATCGGGTTCAATAAATGGTTCCTGCTCGGCATGTATGACGGGCGGTCGACCAAGGAAAACCCTGAGCCAGGGCTTCCCACGCACATACTCGCGCTTGGCGATGGTAAATTTTTTCTTGTCGGATCTTCCCTTCACCCTTTCGAATACGCTGGAGCGAGGGGGTTCTTTGCATTCGGGGCATTCGACACCAAAGGTCGTTTGAAAGTGCAATCCCTGGCTGATGCTCGATTCGGTTTTCCCGCTGATTTGTGCCAGAAGAACCGTAAATCCGGAGAACCCTGGATCGAACCAAGCTTGAATGCCTTGGAAGACCTCATGGGATGGGATGAGCCGATCCGCACTTCGGATCACATCATCCTGGTCTCGAAGCATACGGGAATCTTTGTGGTTCTGGATGAGCGGGCCCGCTTCAAGCGCCAAGTCGAAATCTTCCATGGGCGTTTCTCGTCCTGGCGGGAGGAACCTGCCCCCCACGAGGACGTGATCATCGGCTGCCAGCCGCGGAGTGACGGCAGCATTCTGGTCGCCACACGTAGCAGGGACGCAGTCGAGCGGGGCATGAAGGCGTATACCCGGTCCTACGGATCCTTCAATCCAAAGGATCCCGCCGCATGGAACCAGCAGCAGATAGCAGAAGATCTATCAATACGCCTTTTCCCCCATATCCTCTGGTGGCTGGTGGACCCCGCAACAGGAACCGTGTCTGAAACCAGCACGCCTCTGGGCGCTCCCAACCGCCTGAAGGACAGAGTTCATCTTGCGGAATTCAAATTTCATTTAGACCCTGCCGACAAATTTGTAGTCGGAGACTGAGGTGCCTCCCAGAAATTTATTCGAGACAAAAGCAGAAGGCTGTTTGGGTCACATGGAAACCGCGTGGGTATTTCATACTGCAATCACGATCCGCTGATCCACCCGCCGCCCAGGACTTCTTCGTCGCGGTAGAACACCACCGCCTGGCCCGGCGCTATGGCCCGCTGGGGCTCGGCAAAGGCCACTTTCGCCTTTTTCCCCGGCAGAGGCATCACGATGGCTTCGACCTCCAAGCCGCGGCTACGGATTTTGGCGGAACAGGGCAGGGGATTGGCTGGAGCATTCCCGCACCAGCTTAATTCCTGAACCATCATTTCGCTTCCGAACAGATCGGCATCATCCCCGACCCAGACCGTGTTGCTTTCCCGTTCCACCCTAAGCACATAAAGCGGAGTCGGAAACGCCACGCCCAAGCCTTTCCGCTGGCCAACCGTGTAGCGCCAATACCCCTCGTGGGATCCGAGCACCCGGCCATCGATATGGCAGATTGGACCTGCCCCCACATCGGGAGCACGGCCTGCTTCTTCAATGTAGGTGTCGTAACGGTTCTGGGTCACGAAGCAGATTTCCTGGCTCTCGGCCTTTTCCGCCAGGTGCAGACCAAGGTCACGGCCCAACTGGCGGACCTGCGGCTTGGTTAAGTCCGCGAGAGGGAAGAGCGTGCAGGCAAGGGTTTCCTGGGTATGACTGAACAGGAAGTAACTTTGATCTTTGGCTGGATCCGCTGCTCTCAGAAGATGAAATCCGGTGTCGTCATGTGTGATTCGAGCATAGTGCCCAGTAGCCACAAAGGCCGCGCCCAGGGCATCCGCGCGCTCCAGCAGCGTCTTGAATTTCACGTGTTGGTTGCAACGGATACAAGGACTTGGCGTCTCGCCCGAAAGGTATCCTTCCACGAACGCATCAATGACGGTGTTCCGGAAGCGCTCCTCGAAATCCACGACGTAGTGGGGAAACCCCATTTCGTGGGCCACGCGGCGAGCGTCTTGAAAATCATCCAGGGTGCAGCATTTCCCTTCGGTTTCCGGGGTGTTTCCACCCTTGGTTTTATCAAAGAGCTGCATGGAGACGCCAATGACCTCGAACCCGGCCCGATGAAGCAGCGCGGCCATCACCGAGCTGTCCACACCTCCGGACATGGCGGCTACTACGCGATCACCCGGCTTCAGTAGGGGATGGTCGGTGAGCGAACTCAACGCAGCCGAGATCAAAGGAGAGTCGGGTAATCCGTTCATCTTTTTTTCTTTCCTGGAGATGAGACGAAGGAGAGCAGAGAGCTTTCCTGTTTATGCCCTTGCACCGTCGCGCAAGCATCGATGCATTCACCGCAATTGAAGCAGCCCGCGCTGAACCCTAATTCCAACTGATCGGCACGGGGATCCAGATCTACGAAACAGGCCTTCAGGCAGGCCTGGCAGCCCCCGCAATCGCTTGTGGACTCAGGCAGGAAGCGCGGTCTGAGAATCTCATTGTCCGAAGCTGTGGAGGCCACCATGGCCTGCCCCATTCCGTAGATGCAGACCATCCGGCAGAAATGGAACCTCACGAGGAATCCCGCCAGCCAGGAGATCAGGGACATGAGCGCCAGCCAGGAGAGCAGAGCGGTTTGAACCATCCCACCCTGTCCCCACCACGTACGAAACACCGCGTGGATGATCTCCACCGGAGGGACCAGATAGGCCGCGAGGCTCAAAGCGAGGGCTCCAGGCGCCAAAGCCAAGGTGAGGCCGGCGGCGAGCCTTAAGCCCCATCTGTGCAGAAAAGATCGCTTCATCCAGGAAGCCACACGCCGGTTGGTGCCCTTCCAGACCGCGGTGCGAAGGCCTTCGAACAACTCGACCGAACTACCGTAGGGGCAGGCCCAGCCACAAAATACCCTCCCTTTGAAATAAGTGAGGAAGGCGATGCCCCAGACGATCACCACGAAAGGGACAATGAGGCCCAACACAAAGGGAAATTCGATGGGATAGCCCTGGCCGAAATAGACGACTTTTGGCCCGCGGATTTCGATGCGAACAATGTCGAACCAAGGGAGAAGCGCCCAAAGGATTAGAAGGCCAACTTGCGAAAGCCGTCGGGGCACATGAAAACGCCTGTAGAGTCCGGAGCCTACTTTGGCCATAGCCTCTCAGAATAAGCTTCACGAGCCCATTCGCAAAGCATCAGGTTCGGAGTTGCCGAAGGCGCAAAAATCCATAGCCCGCGAAAAAGAGCATAGGCGCCAATACACCCAAAATAGCCGGAATTTCCCCGGACTTGGCCGCGCCTAGGAAGATGCCCTCCAGGCCCAGGTAGAGCAGGCCACCCACCAGTCCTTTGCCCAGGGATTGACCTCGGCCGCTCCGAAGAGGCGGAAAGGCCCAGGAAAGCATGGCCAAAACCAGGCAGGGCCCCGCAAGCCAAGAGAGAATGCGGGCCCAAAGCAAGGTTGCCCGATTGGGATCGGGGGCCCAGCGCTGCCACCGAACCAGGTCCTTAGTGCTGGACATGTCCGCATGGATAGGTTCCCGCTGAGCAGCCTCCGGGAACAAGGTTTCAGCAGGAGGGCCTTGAACGAATTTCATCCCTCCCCACGGGAGTCCGAAGGAAAAGGCATCCCCCGTTTCCCACCGGAGCAGAATGGGCGCCTCCCTGGGAGGCGTCAGTGGAAAGCCCCAACGGGTCTGTCCTTGTTGGTTCCAAAGCACGCCCGTCGAGCCCAGATAAAGCCAAGAATTGGGGGTTGTGGTGATAGGAGGTCGATTTATCAATTTCCTATAAATTATGTCAGCATTAGAATAAGCAATTGGTGCAATCCATACTTGGAGTAGAATTGTGACTCCCAGGACGCTCATCCAAGCCTTGCGCGAAGACCAGACAAGCTGGGCAAGGCTTACGCCGCCAGCCCTCAAAGCAACCCATTCTGCGGTCTGGGTCATCTGGGCCAGAGCAAATAAGGTCCCCAGTAGAAAAGTGATGGGCAATGCCGTATTCATGAAGGTGGGAAGATTCAGGATCCAATATTGAAGAAAGTCGAAAATATTCTTATGGTTACGGGAAATATCACCCGCAAGGGTTGCGTATTCGATCAGAAGATCCAGCACCAAGAGCGTGCCGAGGGTTGCGCCCCAGCTTCCAACCCAGAGTGAGCAGGCCCAACGGTTCAAAATGGCCGTGGATTGTTTTTTGGGAGCGAGCGTACCCCAAAAACCCAATTTATACTTAATGGCGGTCCAATATTTTTCAATCGTCTTGTTTAAGGTATTAAATGTAGGTTGTATTTCCCGTTTTAATTTTTCAATATAAGTATTTGAAATATGAGGGTTCAATTTTTTCGAGATCAACCATACCCCCGCAAAAAGAATCAACCAGGGCATAAGAAGGGAGGCCAGAAAGGCACCGGGGATGGATTGACTAATAAAATTTTCAATTAACATATTTATAAAATAATAGATAAGAATGACACCCAAGCTCTTGAGTATAGAGCCACCTCCCTGGAATCGCGGATGTCCCAGTCCTAGGGCAATGCCAATCAATAGCAGAGCGATTGAAGCGATAGGAAGGGAAAATCGACGGCTCAATTCTACATTAACAGATGGAGATTTCAATTTTAAAAGTTCAAATGTTTGTAGATACCTTAGCGGAGTGGCTACCATAAACTTTGCGGTTCCCGGCAAATGGAATCTCAGATCCTGGCTCTCTTGGTGCAGATTTACGACGCTTTCGGTCTGGATCCGGAAAAGGCTTCCATCGAGTTGTTTCAGGTGCATATCCAGAAGGTGGCCCCCATCCTCCTGGGGCTGTATATAGTAGGCGATGCTCTTGGCGACCATGTGTTGGATGCCGTTGGAACTGACCTCCATCACATGGACTTCGCCATTGGGTGCCATCCACACAGATTGGTCCGGCGCGCCCGGTGGAACCTTGGGAGCTTGGCCTGTGCGGAGGAATCTTGTTCGAGCTTCCTCCAACATCTGGGCACGGACATTCGATTGAAGATGGTTCATGGATGGGATCAGGAAATGGCTGTTCATTCCTGTAATCAACAGGAGGAGCACGGATAAAAGAGCATAGGGCCTGTACAGCATCCTGCTGCCGATGCCCAAGCCATGAGAAGCCACCATCTCGGAGCTTTGGACCATCTGTTGGGTCCCCAACAAGCCACCAAGCACCGAGGCCATGGGGAGCACCAGCATCAGGACTTCGGGTATTGCCAGCATCAGAAGGGGCAGCAGCCATTTGAATGAGGCTCCCAGACTGAACACATCTCGGGAGATCCCCACCAGCTCCTTGGCCAGAACCAAGCCACCGTAAAACATCACCGCACCCCCGATGGGGAAGAGCCATCTGCGGAGGGTGTAACGGAAGAGAATCGGGGTCATTTTAACTTTCGATAATGTATATTATGTAACCTATTGTCAATTCAAATCAAATCACCTTGGCCGCAAGTAGATCGTGGATATGAATGATACCAGTAGGTTTATCATCGGAGGTGGCAACAAGAAAAGTGATCTTCCGGGACTCCATCACCCTGGCCGCCTCCGTCGCGAGAGAATTCGCGTCGATGGTATGAGGGGGATGTCCACTGAGGATGCCCCCAGCTTTGAGATCCAGAGGATTGAGGGCACGCGCCTGGGAATATTCCAACGCGCGGCGGATGTCTCCGTCGCTAATCACGCCTATCAGGTACTCATTCTCAAAGACCGTAGTCATCCCAAGTTTTCCGGTGGAGATGGTCTGGAGCGTTTCGATGAGGCTCGCCGAGGTCGCGACTTTTGGGAATTGAAAATGCATTAGGTCCTTTATTTTTAATAATCTAGTTCCTAGACTTCCACCTGGGTGAAGTTCGGCAAAATGATCCTCGGTGAACCCGCGGTGAGCCATCAGGCTGGCAGCCAGTACATCCCCAATAACAAGTTGAACGGTGGTGCTCGCCATGGGCGCCATATCAATGGGACATCCTTCACCATCAGGTAGTTGGTACGAAAAGCACCAACGAGCTGATTGTCCAAGAGAGCTTTCAATGCGAGAGGTGATGGCGGCGATAGGGATTCCGAACCGGGAAAGGCTTGGCAGGATTTTGAGGATCTCTTCGCTCTCTCCACTGTTCGAAAGCAACAGGACCGAATCCCCAGGCGCCACCATCCCAAGGTCTCCATGCAGGGCCTCGGCCGGGTGCATGAAAAAACTTGGAGAGCCGGTCGATGCAAAGGTCGCTGAAATCTTCTGGGCCACCAGCCCCGATTTTCCCATCCCTGAAAGCACGATCCTGCCATTCAGCCCAGAGACGGATTCCACCCAATCGGCAACCGTATCAGGCTGGCGATGGGCATCCAGCCACTGGATCGCACCTAGAGCCGCGCGAAGCACCCCCTTGCCAGGCTCGATCGGCCTTCCTTCTGGGACCTCTGATTTGGTTTCTTCTCGCAAAGGTCTTGCTCCGAATGAAGGTGTGAATGTTGGCAGAGTTATGGTAGCAGCCATGATCCTACTGTTTTCCGCCCCTTGGACTCTTAGCCACTGCGATGAAGCGAGCCTGTGTTTGAATGGGAGTGGCCCTTTAGCTCAGCGGTCAGAGCGGGCGCCTCATAAGCGCTAAGGCGTGGGTTCGAATCCCACAGGGGCCACGCCCGTGTGGGATTCGAATCGGGATGGCGGGCCAGTAGGCGCCCTGGTGGACGCGCAGCGTTCACCAGGATCAGCGCCGGGCCCAGCCAGCCCGAGGCCCGGAGGGGAATCCCACAGGGGCCACGCCCGTGTGGGATTTGAATCGGGATGACCTCAGCGTTGTTCCTTGATCCGCCTCAATGCGATGATCATGCTTTCGAGAAAGGAAAATAATCCATGCGTATCGCCCTCCTTCCCTTGTTGATGGCCCTGCCCCTGCGTGCTGCGGATCAGCCGAGCATGCCGCGAGTCAAATTCACGACGAACCTAGGCTCATTCACCCTGGAGTTGAATCCTAAGGCGGCTCCCAAGACCGTGGCCAACTTCTTGAACTACGTCCACAAGGGGTTCTACAAGGGGACCACCTTTCATCGCATCATTCCGACCTTCATGATCCAAGGCGGCGCCTTCTCGGCGGATATGAAACAGAAGGAGGGCGACGCGCCCATCGCCCTTGAAGCCAAAGCCGCCCTGGATGCAGGACTGCACAATAGCCGAGGCACCATCGCCATGGCCCGCACCGGTGATCCGAACAGCGCCACCAGCCAGTTTTTCATCAACGTGGAGGACAACTCCTCCAAGCTCGATTCGCCAAGGCCTGACGGCTGGGGCTACTGCGTTTTTGGCAGTGTCGTGGAGGGCATGGATACCGTGGACAAGATCAAGGCCGTGCCCACGCACACCGCCAATGCCCAGCATCCCCAGGCGGGGTTGGTTCCCATGAACGACGTGCCCGTGACTCCGGTTCTCATCACAGATGCTCAGGAATTGTCGGCTTCAGCCGTGAAGAAGACTCCCACCAAAAAGCCGCGCAAGACCAAGAAGGCCGCTTGATGCCCTCCGTCGGAACGCCACTCTCAGCCTCCGCGAAACGGGTGCTGTTACTGGGTTCCGGCGAACTCGGTAAGGAACTGGCGATGGAATTGCAGCGTTTCGGCTGCGAGGTCATCGCCTGCGATCGCTATGCCCACGCACCTGCCATGCAGGTGGCTCACCGCAGCCATGTGTTTTCCATGCTCGATGGGGATGCCCTGCGTCGCGTCATCGCTGAAGAAAAACCAGATCTCGTGGTGCCGGAAATCGAAGCCATCTCCACGGATGTCCTGTTGGAGTTAGAAGCCGCGGGCCTAACAATCATTCCCACGGCCCGCGCCGCGAAGCTGACCATGAACCGCGAGGGCATCCGGCGTTTGGTGGCCGAAGAATTGGGCCTGCCAACCTCGCCGTACCGATTCGTCGGGACCTTGGAAGAATTGCGGGAAGCCTCACTGGCACTGGGTTTCCCCTGTGTCGTGAAGCCGCTCATGTCCAGCTCGGGCAAGGGACAAAGCGTGGTCCGGTCCGAGTCGGAGGTTGGCCCGGCGTGGGAATTGGCGCAAGAAGGTGGCCGTGCTGGCGCGGGTCGCTGCATCGTCGAGGGATTCATCACATTCGATTTCGAGATCACGCTGCTCACCGTCAGCGCCGTCAACGGTCTTCAGTGTTGCCAGCCCATCGGCCACATTCAGGTCGACGGCGACTACCGCGAGTCCTGGCAACCCATGCCCATGTCTCTGAGAGCTTGGGACAAGGCCCAGCTGCTGGCCTGGACCGTGGTGCGCAACTTGGGAGGCTTCGGCATCTTCGGCGTGGAACTCTTTGTGAAAGGCGACGAAGTTCTCTTCAGCGAAGTGAGCCCGCGACCTCACGACACGGGACTCGTGACACTCGGAAGCCAGAACTACAGTGAATTCGCGCTCCATGTCCGCGCAATCCTGGGCCTGCCTGTGCCTGCGATCCATCTGCTGCGCCCTTCCGCCAGCGTGCCTCTGCTGGGCGATGGGAACGGCATCCCCCGATTTGAGGGATTGGAAAAAGCGTTGGCCATCCCTGAAAGCCAGGTGCGGCTCTTCGGCAAACCCAACTGTGAAGGCCATCGCCGCCTCGCGGTGGCCATCGCGTCGGCGGACACCGTGGAAGAAGCCCGCAGGCGCGCCAAGGCCATGGCGGCGAGCATTGAGATCCATCTAGATTAGGGCCTTCGAGGGTGCTGGGAGCACAGCCACCGCGTCCGATGATGTTGGGAGTATCATCCATCGCGTCGGCGGACACAGTGGAAGAAGCTCGCAGGCACGCCAAGGCCATGGCTTCGAGCATCAAGATTCATCTGGATTAGGGCCTTCGAAGGTGCTGGGAACATCACCCATCGCGTCGGCCTTTGGCCGACATAAGGGACAGTAACGGGCTGAACAGAAAAACGCTGTTCACCCCGAAACTGTCCCTAAAATTCCGCCTTGAAGGCTTCAAAAGCCTCGCGCAACTCCGCCAGCTCCGCCCGCAGGTTTTGCACTTCGGATTCCAATTGGGTGAGCGCGGAAGAAGAACCCCTCCCCTTTTCTTCTTCCCAAGCCGCCGCGAAGGCTTCCACTTCCACAGGGCCAGCGAGCAGATGCGTGAATCGGGATTCCTTGGTGCCTGGTAGGCGTGGCAATTTCATCGCCAGGGGCTCAGGCTCGGCGGCCAGCATCACCTGCATGACCGCTTCGGTTTCTGCTAGATCCGCGAATGGATAAATGCGTTCCGCGCGACCTCGCAGTTCGCCCAAGGTCTGTGGCCCGCGCAGCATCAGAACGCAAAGCAGCGCCACTTCCTGAAGCGACAACGCGAAAGTTTCCGTGAGTCGTTGTTCGTATTTAACGGCGCGACCTCCGGCTTGGCTCACGAGCCAGACGAGCTGTCGCTGCCGCAATGACTCGACGCCATCGGCCACGGTGGTTTCATCGAAGGACACCACCGGAGTTCGGTTAGAACTCTGGTTGCATGCGGCCATTAGCGAGTTCAGCGTCAGCGGATAGTAGTCCGGCGTGGTGTGCTGCTTCTCAACGAGGCAGCCCAGGATGCGGATCTCAACGTCATTCAGTGGGGTTTCAAGCATGGATTGGTTCTACCAGAAACACGGCGGATAGATTTGATTTCACGACCCCTTCTGAGGAAGCGGATTCCGGAACACTCCTTAAAATAAATCCGAGATGTAGGCAAAAAATACATTAATTTTCATATTTATGTATTGACTGTGGCTTAGTAAAGCGCCAGTCTCCAGGTAAGCAACCTAACCCATAGCCCCTTCGTTCGGCCCAGCCGCCGAGGTGCTTTTTTTCTGGAGTACTCATGAAGTTGTCTTACCCGTGCCCTTCGGCCCGATCACTTCGGGGCCTATCGCTGCTGATCTGCGCCAGCGCCCTTCCCTTTTCGCTGTTCGCCGACGGACCCAAACCTAAGGATGTGAACGGCACTCGAATCATCACGACCATCACCAAGACGGGTGAGACCCCTGCTCCACAGGATCTGACAACCACCGTCATTTCGGCGTACGTGCCCGATGGACTCGGCGGATTCACGATCATTCCGGGCGTGGGTCTGGCCAACGGCAGCTTTAGCATCCCC
>JANXXC010000237.1 GCA_025350765.1 Holophagaceae bacterium
AGGATAAAGATCTGGGGCAGGCCCGAAGGCTAAGATGACAACCAGAGGCATTCCCGTCAAGACCGAAATTCTGCGGAATTCCGCGCCATCATTACATCTGCTGATTGTTCGATTACCATGACAAGCGTCCCCTCGAACGTCATGGACCCGTGACTTTCAAGACCCAAAAGAAGGTTGTGTCACCGCAATGTCACTGATCCCCCATTTCACCTTTACGTGTTCCGACACTCAGGCCTCGGAGCCTGGAACCAAGGCTGGCACCAAGGCCCGGGCTGGCAGCTTCATGACCTCCCGCGGCCCTGTCCTAACGCCAGCATTCATGCCCGTGGGGACTCAAGGAACGGTGAAGAGCATCACGCCCGTCCAGCTTCGGGAGATCGGCCCCCAGGTCATTCTCGGCAACACCTATCACTTGGGCTTGAGGCCCGGAGACGAGCTGGTGGCGCGGCTTGGCGGCCTGCACAAATTCATGGGCTGGGAAGGCCCCATCCTGACGGACAGCGGCGGCTTCCAAGTTTTTTCGCTTTCGGCCATGCGGAAAATCAGCGAAGAGGGCGTGGCTTTTCAAAGCCACATTGACGGCTCCAAGCATTTCCTCAGCCCCGAACGCGCCATGGAGATCCAGCGGAACTTGGGCTCCGATATCGTCATGGCGCTAGATGAATGCCCGCCGGGCCAGATGGAGCGGGCTCCCCTTGAGGCCAGCATGGCCCGCACCACGCGCTGGCTGAAGCGCTGCCGCGACTTTCCGCTGGACGCCCACCAGGGACTTTTTGCGATTAATCAAGGCAGCACGCACCTGGATCTGCGCCGCAGCCACCTGGATCAGATCCTGGAGATTGACGCCAAGTCCCCCTTCCAGGGCTTCGCGGTGGGCGGGCTCAGCGTGGGCGAACCCAAGGAGCTCATGAATGCGACCCTTGCGGAATTTGTGGAGGACCTCCCCCGAAACCGGCCCCGCTATCTTATGGGCGTGGGCACGCCCGAAGACCTGCTCTTCGGCATCGAGCAGGGCGTGGATCTTTTCGATTGCGTGCTGCCCACCCGCGAAGCGCGGCATGGCCGGCTGCTCACCTCCCGTGGGCGAATCAACATCAAGAACGCCCGCCACCGCGAAGCCGACATCCCCCTTGATCCCGACTGCGGCTGCTACACCTGCCGCACTTTCTCGCGGGCCTATCTGCACCATCTGTTCAAGGCTGGGGAGCTGCTGGCATTCACGCTCAACACAGTCCACAACCTGAGCTACACTGTAGGGCTTACCCGCGCCGCACGCTTGGCCCTGCTGAATGGCAGATTCCCTGCCTTCGCGTCCTCGGCCCGGGTGAATTGGAAAACCGAGGAGCCCTGATGTTGACCATTGCCTTGATTCAAGCCGCCGGCGGCCCCCCTGCCGCGATGCAGTTCCTCCTTTTCGGAGGCATGGCTGCGCTGTTTTACTTCCTGCTCATCCGCCCGCAGCAAAAGGCGAGGAAGGAAATGGAAGCGCGCCTTTCGACCCTCAAGTCCGGGGACGAAGTGGTTCTCAGCTCCGGCCTTTACGCCACCATCGATCGAGTTGAAGAGAAGGTCCTGTGGGTGAAGCTCGGCAATGCGACCGTCAAAGCCAAGCGCCAGGCCGTGGTGGCCCTGGCCTCGGAACCCGATACCCAGAATTGAATCGAAGCCTGTATTTGTATTAAGGAACTCATCGTGAGCAAAAGGTCTCTCTTCCGACTGGTCTGGACGCTGCTGATCTGCGCGGGCTCCGCGTATTTCTTCCTTCCATTCTCCAAAGTAAAGCTGGGCTTGGATCTCCAAGGCGGCGTCCACTTCGAATTGGAAGTCCAGGGGCAGGAAGCCCTGGAAGCCGATCTCCGGGACACCCGCGACCGCATCCAGGAGCGCCTTCAAGAGAAGGCCATCACGAGTGTGACCGTGAAGTCCGACCCCACTTCCGTGCGGGTCGATGGCGTCACCGCCGAGAGCCAGCCAGCCGTCACCAAGATCCTGAATAATTTCGGCGGCTACACCGTAACGGAACAGGGTAACGCCCGGATCCTCACCCAGAAGGACTTCTATCAGAAATCCTTGAAGGACGACGCCAACAAACGCGCCCAGCAAATCATTGAGAACCGCATCAACCAGTTCGGCGTGGCTGAACCGGAGATCACCCCCAGCGGCACCGAGGGCAACCGCATCATCGTCGAGCTGCCGGGCGTGGGCGAAGCGGAGCGCGAGCGTATCAAAGGCCTGCTCTCCACGCCGGGCCGACTGGAAGTGCGGTTCTTGTCGAAGAAACAGCCCAACCAGATCCCGGTGAAGACCGAGGCCGAGGCCCTGGCCATGCTGGGGGGCCAGCTGCCCGAAGGCACCGAACTATTCCCCGAACTGATGGAAAAACCCTCGGTGGTCACCAACCAGATGAAGGCCGCCATCCGCGCCGCCAAACCCGGCGAGAAGAAATTAGATGATGTCCGGCAGTGGGTCTTGCTGGAGAACAAGGTCTACTACGACGGCGGCGCCATCACCGACGCCCGGCGGGGCCAGGACCAGATGGGCACCAACACGGTGAACTTCACCCTGAACCACGACGGGACCGACGCCAACTCGAAGCTCACCGGAATCGCCGCCAGCGAAGGTCGCCAGTTCGCCTTCCTGCTGGACCGCAAGATCATCAGCGTCCTGCACTCGGACGAGAAGATCACGGGCGGAGCGGTGGAGATCAAGGGCAACTTCACTCAAGCGCAGGCCGATGACCTATCGTTGAAGCTGAAGAGCGGCTCCCTGCGCGCCTCTATGAAGTTCTTGGAAGAACAGTCCATGGAGGCTAGCCTCGGCGCCGACTCCATCAAGCACGGCATCACCGCGGCCGTCATCGGGTTCGGCACGATCATCCTTTTCATGGTGCTCTGGTACAAGTGGTCCGGCCTGAACGCCATCGTCGCGCTCTCGGTAAATCTCATCGTCATGCTGGGGCTGTTGGGCTCCTTCCAGGCCACCATCACCCTGCCGGGCATCGCGGGCTTCGCGCTGACGCTGGGTATGGCGGTGGACGCCAACATCCTGATATTCGAGCGCATCCGGGAAGAGCTGGATGCGGGCAAGAGCGTGCCGGGCGCCATCCAAGCGGGCTTCGACAAAGTGTTTTGGACCATCGTGGACGCCCACGTGACCCAGCTCTTCGCCGCCCTGCTGCTCTTCATCTTCGGCACGGGGCCGGTCAAGGGCTTCGCCGTGTCCCTGACGGTGGGCGTGGTGGCCTCACTGTTCACGTCCATCTACGTGAGCCGCTTCATCTATGACTGGGTGCTGGAACGGCATCCTGGCACCAAGACTCTTTCGGTTTAGGCGGGGAAAACCATGCGCATTTTCGAAAAACTTCCCCACATTGATTTCATGAAATGGAAGGGCGTGGCCCTGGCGATTTCCTGGGGCATCATCGTTGTCTGCCTACTCATCGCTCGGCCCTTCACGAGCCACAGCCGCGTCAAGGTGGGCATGCAGTTCACCGGCGGCATCGAGATGACCGTGCGCTTTCGAATCCCCATGGCCGCCGATCAGGTGCGCACGGCTTTGCAGCAGGGCGGCATCGCTGGCGCAGCGCTGGTGCGCTACCAGAGCCCTCCGGGCACCGAAGATTATTCCATCAAGGTGAAGGCCAAGGCCGGCCAGGACGCCAAGGATTCCACCCAACAGATCAACAAGATCCTGGATGTCCTTAAGGGCCTCGATCCCCAAGGCAAGACCGATTCCCGCCAAGACCTCAACACCGAATCCGCTTTGGCCTTGTCCGGCAAATGGTACGACGCGAACCTACTCGGACTCCAAGGCGACGAGCAGTCTCGGCGCGCGGTGTATGACAGCTGGGCCGGCAAGATTACCGAGGCGCGGGGCGTGAAGGGTGCCATCACCGGCTATAACGATCTGCCCTCGGACCTGCCCGCGCCCTTAAGGGAAATGGTCAAGAAAGAGTTTCGCCTGGGGAACGTGACTCTCCGGAAATTCGAGAGTTTCTCGCCCTCCATCTCCGGCGAGTGGACTCAGAAAACCCTGTTGGCGGTGTTCTGGGCCAGCATGGCCATCCTGCTCTACGTGATGTTCCGCTTCACCATGAGCTTCGCCGTCGGCGGCATCGTGTCGCTCATCCATGACGTGCTCATGGCGCTGGGGCTCTTCGTGCTCTTCGGGTACGAATTCTCGGTGCCGGTGGTCGCGAGCTTCCTCATCCTCATGGGCTATTCCATGTCCGACACCATCGTGGTGTTCGACCGCATGCGCGAAAATAGCCACAAGCCTGAATACCGCCGCGTCACGGTGACAAAGCTCGTGAACGACTCCATCAACCAGACCCTTTCGCGCACGATCCTCACCTCCTTGTCGGTGCTCTTCGTGGCCTTCTGCCTGCTCGTCTTCGGCGGCCCGGCCCTGCGCGACCTGAGTTTCCCGATCTTCGTGGGCGTCATCACCGGCACCTATTCTTCCATCTACATCGCCGCCCCCGTGGTCGTGTACTGGGACCAGTGGTTCGGCGGAAAAGACAAGCTCAAACAACACGCATGATGAAAAAGGCATTTGCGGCGGCGGTGTTGCTGGCATTTTTGGCCTGCGACGCGCCGCCTGCTTTTGTGGAGAAGCGACTGCCTTCGGGCAAGACCTACAAGGTGCAGCACGCAGGGCAAGTTCAGTTTGATGGCGGCGCCAAGGCCATGCTGCTGCTCTATCAGACGGAGCGGCCTCTGGCGGATCGCCGAGGCATGGAGGCCGAAGCCAGGGATCTCTTCACACTCATCCAGCCTGAAGCCGAGCGCCTGGGCCTGAAGCTCGCCATCGTGCAAGCCAACAGCTATCCCAAGGGCATCCTCTTTGAGGCCAAGGCCAGCTTTGGTTTCGAGTTCGAGCAACAACCCGATGGAAGCTGGAATCTCAAGCAGCCGAACAGCCCGAGCCACTGAGGCTTTGGACCTGACTACCGAATTCCCTCAGCTGAAAAAGCGGAACACAGAAGGCACGGAAATCTCACGGAAGACCACGGAGATGCAGGTTCGGGGACGCGCCAGCAGGGGGCACGGCTCCTTCCGTGTCCTCCGATTTTTTCCGTGTTCTCCGTGTCACCGCTTTTCAAAAGCAGGTGAGGTTTGGCTAAGAGATGCCGGTAATCAGGCTTTTATATTTCGCGTTCTTTCGCGCCGTTTCGCGGTTTCAATTCCCACCGCCCTTCAGCTCTCGAAGCTCAGCCACCCTGCCCTGCCGGGCACCTCGCGCCGGGTCATCTCTTTGGCTGGGGGATTCGCGGCGATCAGCTCCGGCAGCCACTCCGCGTGGGTGCGAGCCACCACCTCGCGGTCCCGTAGGCCCTGCAGAAATGCGTCGAAGGCGCCGTGCAGCATCCCGCCTTCCACCTCCGTATGCAGGGCATAAACGTTGAGCGCATCTTCTCGGATCAGGAACCAGACCTTTTGATTCACATCCCCTTCACTCATGCCGTCGAGGCCGTAGAGTTCATCCAGGGTCGGCAGCGTCGTCGGAATCTGGAGCGTCGAAAGGGTCTTCCCATTCACGATGGGGTAGAAGGGCGCGGCCCCGCGGCAATCTCCCGCGTAGTCCAGGCCGTAGGCTTCCTGCAATTCCAGGGTGGTGTCGTTGCAGCGCCAGGCAGGGCTCACGGCGCCCTTGGCCTTGAACCCGAAGATGTCCTGGAAGGCCCCGTGGCTGCGGGCATACCAATCGTCCAACCACTTCCGCGATTTGCGGTCCAGCAGATCGTGATACTGCACATGGTCCCAGGCGTGGATACCCACCTCGTGTCCAGCCGCGAGCGCCGATCGCATCTGCGGCGCGGCTTGTTTATGGATGATTGGCGCCGGCAGCAGCACGCCGTACATCAAGGTCTTCACGCCGTACATCTGAGGCGCCTTGGTGCGCCGCATCTTCGCCAGAAAGCCTTTTCGGAATACGCGACGGATGGCCTTGCCACTGTTGTCGGGCCCGAAACTGAAATAGAAGCTCGCCCGCATCTGGTGCTTGTCCAGCAGGCGAAGCAAGGTCGGGATGCCCGTGAGGGAACCCTCCAGGGTGTCCACGTCCACTCTCAGGGAGATCGATTTCAATTCCTGCCCCTCAATCCAGTCCCTCGGGCGTTCGCAGGCTCTCGGAGCGATCCGTGCGGCGATCCTGGATGAAACGGCGCAGGGCTTCCTGCCCCTCGCCCGGAAGGCCCCAGAACACAACGCCGGCGCGGGTAGGCAGGGCATCGCCCTCCATGTGCATCAGGTGGCGGATTTCGCCGTGAGTGCTGAAAAAAGCTCCGCTGGGCAGGGTGGTTTCCACCACGACCCGCTGCCGCAGAGGCAGGTTGGCGGAAGCGGGCAGCGCCAGCCCCATGCCCGTCTCCGTGAGGTTGAGCACTTTTACTTCCCAGGATTGATCGGGAGTCTTGAGGGTTCCCACCAATGGCTTCTGATCCGCCGACGCCACTCGCATGTCGCGCCGACGCTTCAGCTCGATGCCCAATCTGGGCCAGGCCAGCCGGAGGATGGGCGGGAACAGCGTATCGCCCTCGGTGGCCACCAGCGGCGCGAAGACGTTGGTATCCAGGGTCACCACCTGGTCCCCAAGAATGATGGAAAGCGTCACGGTGGTTCCTTCCACCGGAAATTGGTCCCGCCGTTTGGCGCCGGTCAGGTGCATGGCCACGCCCGGTTCGACGCCGCTCAACCGCAGGTCTCCCAACATGCGGTTGGTACCCATGGCCCTCAGGCTCACAGAAGCCCGCAGTTCCTTGGCCTCCCGCAGCATGGTTTCCAGTTCTTGGTCGCTCGGAAAGATCAGTTCGCTCATCTCAATCCTCTCAATCCTCGAGGTACAGGGCTTTCCTGCTAGATGCCGTAAGCCAAACGATCCGCCAGATGCGCGTGGAGCCCCGCCTGGCGGATGGCGCGGGCCGCGCCCTTGTGGTCGTAGTCCAGGCGATGGAGGCGCAGCCTTCGCTTGGCTGGATCAAAGGTCATGAAGGAAAGGCGGGGATCCCGGTCCCTGGGCTGACCCACGGAGCCTGGGTTCACCAGGTAGCGGCAGCCCTTCCGAAGGCTGAACCACTCTTCTTCCTGAAAGGAAATCCAGTTGAGTTGATGGGCTATTTCATCCAGCTCGAAACATCCCGGCAGGTGGGTGTGGCCGAAGAAACAGACCTGACCTTCGAAGGTGTCGAAGGCCATGAGCGCGTCCCGCGGATGCAGCAGGTAGGCGTCCTCGTCCAGCGGCGATCCGTGGGACAGCACATAGTCCTCTCCCACCGCCATGGGGCCCATGGGAAGGGTTTCGAGAAAATGCAAATTCTCCCGGGAGAGCCGCTCCTGGGTCCATTCCGCCGACCCCCGTGCTGGGCCACTGAATGCCAGGGCCATTTCCAGGCCCGCGCACACCTTGTCGTGGTTGCCCCGCACGCCGATGCGTGGCTTCAACTCCCGCACCAAGTCCAACACCTGGTTGGGATGGGCGCCGTAGCCCACCAGGTCGCCCAGCAGCGCGAAGCGATTCACCGCCCGCCGCTTGGCATAACGCAACACCACCCGCAGCGCGTGCAGGTTGGCATGCAGGTCGGAGAGGATGATGTCCATGGGCAGGGATACTAGTCTAACCCGTCCGCTAGGTTTTCCGCGATCTCATCGGCCCCACGATTCAAGGGCAGAACCACCTCTAGCCCGCACCAGTTCTGCATTCGCATGCGATGCCGTCGCATGAATTCATCCCGGTCTTTGGCCAGGGGCCGGTTGGGGTCCATTGCGATGCGGGCCCAGGCGGTCTTCGGCGTCTCGGCAATCCAAAGCACCGCGAAGCCCGAATCATTCAGCGCTGCCCGGATCTCGGGGCTCTCCCAGGCGCCACCGCCCAGGGCGACGACCAAGGGCTGGGCCAGGTTCAAACGAAGCATTTCCACTTCGAGACGGCGAAAAGCCGCTTCGCCTTGTTGCTCAAAGATCTGAGGAAGGCTTTGCCCCGTCGCAGCCTGGATGTACGCATCCAGGTCCACCACGGGGAGGCCCAGGCGTGGTCCCAGCTTGGAGGCCAAGGTGGACTTCCCCGCGCCGCTGCTCCCGACCAGCGCGACGCTCTGCCCTTTTCGCAAGGGTGGCCGCGCTTTCCACCTGGCGCGTTGAGCCCCCCAGGCCAGCTCTGTGGGATCATCGCGATCCAATCCTCCGATGAGCGCGATACTCTCGGCGGCCGCAGCGAAAACATCTTCGAAGTCAGCCAGAGCTAGGCCCCCGATGGCGATGGGCGCGACACCCTTTGATCGCAGCATCGCGCAGCCCCGTTGCAGGCCCTCGAGACCGATGGGCGCCGCATGGTCGGACTTCGTGGAAGTGTCGCGGAAGGGCCCCACGCCTGCGTGATCGCAGGCCGGGTCCACCGACAACCACTCCGCTTCACCGTGGGTGGAGGCGCCGATGTGAAGGCACTCCAGGCCCGGAAGTCTCCGCGCCTCGTTGGCTGGCAGATCCATCTGACCTAGATGCAGGCCCCAGGGCGGCAGGCCTTCCGCCGCCGCCAGTAGGGCCAGGTCCGCCCGATCATTCACGCAGATCATCGGCCAGCCGCCGTTCTCGAAGGACTGCTGA
>JANXXC010000245.1 GCA_025350765.1 Holophagaceae bacterium
ATCGAAAGCCATTCCACAGTGTCTCGCTCGGGCGGTAATCGTGAGCCGACGGCGGTGGCACCGGCGATGGTAGTTCCGATTTCTCATCGCTGGGAGGGAGGACGGTGCGAGGCGTGATGGGATTTTCGTCTCCGGTCAGCGGTTCATCCTTGAGCGGCGATAGCGACAAATCCAGCTTCCTGATTTCGCAGCCCTCCGCCGTGAGCTGGGTGTAGTAGAGCCACTTGCCATCGGGCGTCGGGCTCGGGTTCCAGGCGGCGGAGAGGGTGCGGGTGAGCCAGTGGATGGAATCACCGCTCCCTTCCTTTTCCCCGAGATTCCAGGTGCCATCATGGGTCCCGAACGTGTAGGCCTGAATACCATCTTGGGCGCTATTAAGGTATGTCTCGCGCTGTGGGGCCAGACCCGGTGTCCATCGGAATCGGCGGGATTCCAGCACGCCTTCCTCGTTCGGGGTTCGAAGGGTAAAGAAGACTTCACCATCCTTGAGTTTTCCCCAAGTGGGGGAGAACGGAACAAAACCATTCCTCCGGCCTAATTTCCACTTCGCCTCCCGCTCAGGGGACTCCTCCTTGCGATCCAGAACTTCCTCAGGATCCAGTTGTTCGTCATTCCGGATTTTCGCCTTCGTGGCCTTCCGTACACCGTCTTCCGAGAGATCCCAAACCCGCAGTCCCTTGAACTCCGCCGTGATCACGCGCGCCAGCAACTTCGTCCCATCGGAACTCACGGCCAGATCGGTCACTTCGCCGGGGATACGCGTCCAAACTTGGCCTTCACGCAGCAGATTTTTTTCTTTCATGCGCCGTTCCAGCTCAAGGGCGTCATGGGTGGTTTCCGCACGCCAACGGTCATAGCCATCCCGGGCCGTGAGGCCGAAGGTGGCCTTGAAACTGGCATCGAAATTCCGTCGTTTTTTCGAGGCCAACTGTTTCCATAATTTTCGAAGTAATTCGGGGTCGCTGAGGTTCTGTCTTTCCAGCCATTCCAAGTAAGCGCTGCCCACCAGGTAGGCCATGTTGCCGCCGCGGAAACCCTTGGTGCCATTGAGCGATTCATAGTCCGGGAGCTTGCCTTGAAGCGCCCATTGGCGCAGCACTGCGGCCCGGTAGGCGCTGTGGGGGCGGCCGCTGCCCGTGATCTTTCCTTCGATGACCGTCGCGTAGCCTTCGATCACCCAGCGCGGGGCTTTCATGGTGACGGGGCCGACCGGGAGATTTAAAAATTTGTCCCAAAGCCTCAGCTGATTCTGGGGGCGCGCCAGGTGATGAATGTGGGTCAGTTCATGGGTCACCAGCAGTTCGGGCCAGGTGGTGTAGTGGGCGATGGCGCTATCCTTTTCCGGCGGCGTTTTCCAGAGCTCCACAAAGGGATGATCCAGCAGCGGGAAGGCCGAGCCATTGGCCACCAAAAGCGGATCGCGGATGAGGACGTCCACCTTGCGCGGTGATTCATAGCCCACCCAATAAACGACGCGGGCGTGGATGCCTTCGATCTTGGAAGCGACTTCCAGCGCGAAGGGCTCGAAATCCCCCACAGGATTCGCGGGGTAGTGGATGCGGTAGTGGTCGGTGGTGATGGTCTTCCAGGGCGCGCTCGGGGCCTGCACTCGCTGCGAAGACGAAGCGAGCGGCAGGCTCAGGCAGAGCAGGGCGGGCAGGACGGCGAGGGGAGGGCGCATCCGTCCAGTGTGCCGGAAGAGACCCCGCTTGGCTTTGGAACCGAGGAGGGAGGAGCGCAGCGGCAATCGCGACGATGTCTCAATTTCTCCTTGACGCGGAATAATTCTATGTAGAGACTGAGTCTCAATAGAGGTTGACTTGATCCGACTCCGCACCGCCGCGCCCCTTACTTTTGCCCTTCTGCTGGCGGGTTCGGCGCGGGCCCAGGAGCGCAAGACTCAACCGCTTTTCGAACGCCAGGTTCTGGCCATGGGGACCCGATTGTCCTTCCAGTTCCCGGGTGCGTCCGGAGAGCAAGGGGACAAGGCCTCGGAAGCGGCGTTGAAGGAGTGCAATCGCATCGAAACCGCCTGCTCCACATGGCGTCCGGACAGTGCTTTTAGCCGCCTGAACGCGAGCGCCGGAGCCACGGCACAGCTGCCGGCTGAGTGGCTCGGGTTGCTCCAGATTGCTCAAGGGTGGAGCCACCGCACCGGCGGCGCATTCGATCCGGTTCTGTTTCGCCTGCTCGCTGCCTACGGCGTGAGGGAAGGAGGCCGTCACCCTTCGGAACAAGAACTCACCCAAGCCCGCGCCTCCAGCGGAGCTCGGCTCCTTCTCCTGAACGGACGGCGAGGCACCGCCCGTTTGAAGGATGGGGCGGGCATCGAGGAAGGCGGTTTTTTGAAGGGCTATGTCCTGGACCGCATGAAGAAGCAGATCATTCATCAGGGTGTCAGCTCGGGATGTCTTGATTTCGGAGGGCAATTACTGACCTTCGGCAAGGCCATGATCGTCCCCATCGCCGATCCGAAAGATCGCGGCCTTCCCCGTTTTTCCATTCCACTGGCCCCTGGGAGCCTCGCCAGCAGCGGGCTCTCGGAACACGGCCGCCACATTGTGGACCCGCGCACCGGCTTGCTTTGCGAGGATTGGGGCAGTGTCTCCGTCATCGCATCCTCGGGCCTTGAGGCGGACTGTCTTTCCACCGCGCTCTATGTGATGGGACCGGTCCAAGGCCTGGCCTGGGCCCGGCGTCATCACGTCCCCGCGCTATTTCTTTTGAACGATGGAAGGGTGCGAATGAGTCCGAGCTTCGCGGCCTTACATCCAACTTCTCTTTCACCGGAGTGAATATGAAATCCCTGCTCACCGTTCTCGCGCTCGCCTTGATGGCCGCACCGGCCTCGGCCCAGGAAGCGCCCAAGCCCGACAACGAAAAACGCATTCAGGAACTGGAGCGAAAGCTCGACATTCTTTCCAAGCAGTTGGAGGCGCAACAGACCGGCGCCATGCCCGAGGCCCAGGAACAAGGTCGCTTCGGACTCGGTTCGGCGGCGTCAAAAGTCTACGAAAGCAAGGGTGGCTTGAGCATCGGCGGCTATGGCGAATTCCTGTATTCCAACGTGGAGAGCAAGGTGCAGGATGGCGGCCACGCGGCCAACGAACGTAGCGTGGACGCCCTGCGGCTCATCATCTACACGGGATATAAATTCAGCGACAAGATCGTTTTCAATTCTGAAGTGGAATTCGAGCACGGCGGCTACAGCGACGAGCACAAGGAAGGCGAAGCCATAGTGGAATTCGCCTACCTGGATTTCCTGCTGCACAAGGCCGTGAACGTGCGCGCCGGCATGGTGCTGCTGCCCGTGGGTTTCATTAACGAACAGCACGAACCCCCGGCCTTCCTGGGCTCCCGCCGCCCTTTGGCCGAAACCACAATCATCCCCAGCACCTGGCATGAGAATGGCGTCGGCATCCACGGCGATCTACCCGCGAATCTGAGCTACCAGCTCTACCTCGTGAACGGCCTCAGCGCCCTAGGCAAGGGCGTGGAA
>JANXXC010000249.1 GCA_025350765.1 Holophagaceae bacterium
GTCTTCAGCATTCCACCAGCATGAGGCATCAGTTGGCCCAGCGGCTCACCTGCTCCCACACGTCCTGGTCATCGGCTTGGCCGTTCAATAGGATCGCGAAGACCCGCAGCTTTCCATCGGGCATCTGTAGGACGCCGCACACCGTATCCACGCCGCTCAGGTGGCCCGTCTTGCAACGCACGCGCCGCGCGAGATTCGGATCCTTGATCCTGAGTTTCCAAGGCTCGCCGCCAATCACTTTCAACGAGGATTGAAATTCCGGCCCCACTTCGAAATCATTCCAGGCTCCCCGAAGCACCACCGCCAGGGTCCGGGCCGACAGCCGGTTGTCCTTGCTCAGACCCGAGCCATCGGTGATGCGTATCTTGTCGGGGCCGAGGCCGTAATTGTTCTGATAGAAGGCCTGAATGCGGGCCACGCCCTTGGGCCAGGAGCCGTCGCCCATAGCCTTCACCAAGGTCTCCACCATGAAGTTATTGGAGAACTTGTTGATGTCTTGGATCAGCATCCGCATGGGCGGTGACGCGAAATCGATGATCTTTCGGGTGGGTGCCACGCTGCTAGAGGCGCCTTCAAAACTGATGCCCGCTTCCTGAAAGATGCGCTGGATGGTGCTGGTAGCCAGAGCATCGGGATCCGCCACGAGATTGCCCTTTTCATCGCGGTTGAAATTCACCGCCAAGGCCGTGATGGGTGGCGTAGTGTTGGCACTGGTGTTCTCCCAGCCGATGCCATAACGCTGGTTGTCGAAGGCGCTCTGATCCAGCCGCAAGCGCCCCGTCACACGTAAAAGGCCCGCACGTTTGAGCTCCTGGGCCAGGAGCCAGATGCGCTCGGAAGTCAGAAAGGGATCGCCACCACCCTTGACGACCAGATTGCCACGCACGGTGTTGCCGTTGAGATCCCCGTAGACTTCCGTTTTCAATTGATAGTCGGGCTTCCAGGTGCGAAGGAGCGCGTAGGTGGAGATGACCTTGGTGATGCTGGCGGGGGTGAGGGCCGAATCGGGATTGTGGGATTCCAGCAGCTTGCCGCTCTGCAAATCCCAGATTCCTGCGGAGACTTCCACGCCCTTGGATTCCAGCCGACGGGCCCAGGTATCAAAGGATTCCCCGGGCAGAGCGGCCGGCGCTGCGAGGGCGCCGATAGCGCCCTTGACACCCATCGCTCCACTCCGGGCCTGAACGCCAACCGCCAAGGCGGCCGCGGCCACCAGCGCCAAAGGCAACACCAGCCGCCCTCCCGTGATCTTCACTTGGTAACTCCAGGGAGGCCCTTGACGGGGCTGCCCGGGAATCCCTGGGGCGGGAGTTGCCCTCCAGGCGCCGCGAGAAGGTTGTTGGTCGCCGAAAAAGCCCAATCGCTATAGATGGTCTTCTGGTTGTAGATCTTGAAGCTATCGAGCTGGCTTTTGCTTTTCACGCCGACGATGGGCAGGCTGCGGGTGTCACCACTGGCGCCGGGCTGGACGGCGTAGATGAAGTCCCATTCACCAGATTCCGTCATGGGGTCTTTGTATATCTTGCGGATGATGCGCGGACGGACCTTTTCCAATTCCGCGAGATCGCTCGGGTAACGGCCCGACTTGGCGGCGAAGATCCGGATCCCCTTGGCGAGGCTTTCACCCCGGAAGATCAATTCCGCTTCTTGCTCCCGCCGGACTTCCGTGGAGATGGCCGGAATTCCCTTCATCAGCAGAATTCCCATGATCGTGATCAAGGCCAGAAGCATGACCATAACAAAGCCACGCTGGGAGCGAGAATGGGCGGGAAGGCTTTGGGGCGCGGGAGTCGTCACGGTTCTAGCTTATCGTGTCGCCAAACCAAGCGGAGTTCCGAAGAGCGTCTACTTCCCTTTTCCCACCACAGCGATCAGGGCCTCCACCGCCCGGGGATCGAACTGGGAACCTGCCTCGTGCCGGATCTCATCCAAGACCTTGGCCAGGGCCTTGGGCGCTTTATAGCCCTTGCCGGTGGTCATCACGTCGAAGGCTTCCACCAGGCCGATGATGCGGCTGCCGATGGGGATCGCCTCGCCCGCCAAGCCATCGGGGTAACCCTTGCCATCCCACCGCTCGTGGTGATGCCGAATGATCCTCAGCACGTCGAAAGGAAAGTGCAGATCCTTCAGGAAGGTCGCCGCGAGCATGGGATGGGTGCGCGCCTTGGCCAGCTCCTCGGCGTTGAGTTCGGACTTCTTCATCATCTGGGGATCCAAGAGCAGAGATCCCACATCATGAAGGATGGCGGCGATGCTGATGGCCTCGACCACCGCCGTGGAAAGCTCCATGCGAAGCGCCACGCTGCGGGAGAGTTTCGCGCAGGTGAGACTGTGCTCCCGGATCTTGGGAGCACGGCCCTCGCCGGCCTTCAAGATACGGTGGCTCACGGACAGAAAGGCCCGGTGATAGCGCTCGTGCAGCCGCCCCTCTTCCAGGTGCATGTGCAGGAGATGTCCGACCTGGCCGATCAACGCCTGCTCTGGCGCAGTGAAAGGACTGTTAGGAAGCCGGAACAACATCAGGAGATCCCGCCCGCCTTCCTCGGATTGTTCCGCATCGCCCAACCACAAAGGAAAGTAGGTGGTGAAAACTCCTGTTAGGGGCGTGACTTCCCGCTTTTCTGGCCGGGTAAGGATTCGAAGATCCTGTTCTTTCATGGCGGACAGGTGGAAGGTGGCATGGGCCAGAAGCTGCTGCTCGAGGTCGGGGGACAGGGGCCGGTCACTGAACGCGAGGAGGGGGCGCAGCTCTTCGGGTTCTTCCATCCAGAGCGCCGCGGCATCGAGGGGTACCATCTGGGAAAGCAGCCGGGCCGCTTCCCAGAAAAAAGTTCTTTGTTCCGGAAGCGCCATGCCCCGACGCTTCCCGCCGACGAGGGATTCCTCGACCTCATCCGTGCGCGGGGCCGAAGGCAGCGCGAGGAAGGGCGCGGGGGCGGGCTGGGCGGGAAGGCCCGAAAGGGTGTCCGGATCCCAGGGAAGTTGGCCGTAACTTTCTTTGAACGAAAGCCCTGCCTTGGGGCTGGGAATGCCCACCACCGGCATGGCCTGTGTCCTCCCGAGACCTTGATCGGGAATGAGCCCTGCACCGGGCCGCGGCCTTGAGTGCCCAGAAGGCGGAATCACCAGAGGCATGGGCATGGTGGAGCTCGCGAGATTGATTTTCGGGCCAGTCTTCGGCGTGGGTTCGGACTCGTTGTACAACTTCAAATCCGCCAATAAATCCACGATGTCATTGCAGATGCGCTTGGTCGGTTTCTCGTCCCTGTCCATGTCGAAGGGCACGCCCTTAATGCGGTCCCTCTGCACCAACAGCCCAACCCAGTCACCTTTTAGATAAATGGGGGCCAGCAGAAACCGCGGAGTCTCTGATCCTTCAGAAAAGGCCTCCAACTCCGGAAATGCTTTAGCATCGTTGACCGCGAAGGCACGTTTTTCCCGCTGGACCCAGATCAGGAGGGAATCCTGAGGAAGTATGGCCTCGGGTGCATGGCTGCCCCGGGGCCAGCCGTATTCGCACACCAGGACAAAGCTGCCGTCCCCTGGCTGGACCTTAGGTACCCGGAGGTAGAGCGCGCCCTTGGTGCTGCCCACTTCTTCCACACACCGATAGAGCTCCTGCGCGCATTGATGGGT
>JANXXC010000294.1 GCA_025350765.1 Holophagaceae bacterium
TTTTGAGGTCACAAATTGTGACCTCAAAACCTGGCCAGGATCCAAGGGGTGGGCGGAGAACCTTGCCCTACGCCTTCACAGAACAAGGCGTGGCGATGCTTTCCAGCGTGCTGCGAAGTGATCGCGCCATCGCGGTAAACATCGAAATCATGAGGGCATTTGTCCAATTGAAGCGAATGCTTGCCACCCATGCGGACCTCGCCAAGAAAATCGAATCCTTGGAGAAGAAGTACGACAGCCAGTTTAGAGACGTCTTTGATGCTATTCGTGAATTGATGGCACCCCAGGTAAGTGCGAAGAAGCAGCCCATCGGCTTCAAGGTGAAGAAGTAACCGGAGGCAATCCGAATGTCATTACCTACCTATGTTGATTTCATGCACCCGATTCTGGTCCTTTTAAATCAATCGAGAGAAGGCCTGCGGTCAAGTGAGCTTTACCCTCTTCTTGCGGATCAATTCAAGTTATCCACAGAGGACATGTCCGAACGCTTAAAAAGCGGAATGCTGACCTACCAAAACAGGATTCTTTGGGCTGTTGAATATCTAAAGAAATCGGCATTTCTCTCCAAACCAAACCGAGGACATTACATAATCACGGATGAAGGGAGAAGATTTCTTCAGCAACATAGTCATGGATTCGGATTAAAAGATCTTCCGAAAGAAGTAGTTAGTATTACTACCTCGGACGTGCCTGATTTACTCCTCACCCACCCAGAAAAAATTGAATCCCAGACCCCGGAAGATCGCATTGAATCGGCCATCGCTGAAATCAGAAATAGGGTTGAATCGGATTTGAGAGAAAGGCTTCAATCAAGCGGGTGGAGTTTTTTCGAACATGTTGTCCTAGATCTTCTTGCTTCAATGGGGTTCGCAGAAGGGGGCCTTAAGCACAACGGGGGCTCCGGTGACGAAGGCATAGATGGGATCGCGTACACCGACAAATTGAAGCTTGGAAAAATTTATGTCCAAGCGAAGAGGTGGAAGGCTGCAGTAGGCCGCCCTCAAATTCAGGAATTCTATGGGGCGCTGGATGGGCAAAGAGCACAACAAGGTGTGTATTTCACAACGTCACGATTCACTCAAGAAGCAATCCAATATGCGGGGAATGCTTCAAAACAATCGTACTTGTTGATGGAGTTACCCTAGCCAAGCTAATGGTAGACCACGGTATTGGTGTTGACTTAGATCGTAGCTATGCCATCCCAAAATTGGATTTGGACTTCTTCGAATCGTGAAAGAAACCTACCTGCACAACTGCGGAATTAGTGGATAGCCCATGATCCTAGGCCCCATCACCCTCCTGATTCTTGACGGCTTCGGCGACGGCCGGCGCAACGCTTTTGACGCGACCTTCACGGCGGGGATGCCGCATTTCAGTGAGCTTCGTAAGCGTTACGCCTGCACCCAACTGATCACGTCGGGCGAAGCGGTGGGATTGCCGGAAGGACAATTCGGCAATTCAGAAGTGGGGCACATGAACCTGGGCGCGGGCCGCGTCGTCTGGCAAGAATTGACGCGCATCGATGCAGCCATTCGCCGAGGCACCTTCCGGGAGAATGCGCCCATCGCCAAGCTACTGGCGGATCTCAAGGCCTCGGGCAAGCGGCTGCACCTGCTCGGCCTCCTGAGCGATGGCGGTGTTCACAGTCACCAAAATCATCTGGTTGCTCTCGCGAAATGGGCCCAGGACGAAGGCGTTCCCACCACCATCCATGCCTTTCTCGATGGCCGCGATACGGCTCAGAAAAGTTCAGATGGCTACCTGCAGTGGCTTACTTTCCAGTTGCGGAATTGCCCGCAGGTGAGCATCGGTTCGCTGTGCGGGCGCTACACCGCCATGGATCGCGATCAGCGCTGGGACCGCACAGAGCGGGCCTGGAAACTGCTCGTGGATGGCATTGGCGAGTTCGAATCCAGCGACGCGAACGCAGGGATAGCCGAGGCCTATGCGCGCGGTGAGACCGATGAATTTGTGTCCCCATCGAAGCTCTCAGCCTTCCACGCCATCACCGATGGCGATGGCGTACTCTTCTTCAATTTCCGCGCGGATCGCGCTCGCCAGCTCTGCCACGCCCTTGTTTCGCCCGACTTCAGCGCATTCCCGCAGGCCCATCGTCCCAAGATTTCCCTGCTCACGTTCACCCAGTACGACGCGCTGCTGGATCCTTTCGTGAGCGTCGCCTATCCTCCCCAGAACCTCACCCGGAGCCTGGGCGAGATCATCGCAGAACAGGGCTGGAAGCAATTCCGCACCGCGGAAACGGAGAAGTACGCGCACGTCACCTACTTCTTCAACGGTGGGCGTGAAGAAGCCTTTCAAGGTGAGGATCGAAAATTGGTGCCCTCGCCCAAGGTCGCGACCTACGATCTTCAGCCTGAGATGAGCTGCCTGGAAGTCACGCGGGGCCTGGCTTCGGCCATCCGCGGCGGCGAGTACAAACTGCTGGTCTGCAACCTCGCCAACGGCGACATGGTGGGCCACACGGGCGACATCAGCGCCGCCACCACGGCCTGCGAAGTGCTCGACGAGGCCATCCGCCTCATCAGCGAAGCCACGCTGGAAATGAAGGGAGCGCTCTTCATCACCGCCGATCACGGTAACTGCGAATGCATGCGCGACGAAGCGGGCAATCCCCACACCGCCCACACCTTGAATCCGGTGCCAGCGGTGCTGGTGGCCGCGGGCTTCGAGGCCAACCAGCTCCGCGTGGGAGGCGCCCTCAGCGACGTGGCTCCCACGTTGCTCAAGCTCATGGGTTTGGAGCAGCCGGTGGAGATGGACGGCAAAAACCTTTACTAAGCCGTCGAAACAAAACAACCCTTCCCTTCGCTCGCGATGGCCGGCAGAAGGGGCTCACTTCCCCCGGTTGCTGCTCCGAGTATGGGCCGCCCCACCGGCATTTCCGGCGGGCTTGGTGCTGGCCTTCACCTTGGGCATTGGGCTTTTGCCACCGGCGGGGGCGGGCTTGTTGTTGTCTGAAGAAATCTCGGCCTTCTTGGGCGTGAGGTTCTTCATGATGTCGGCGGCTTTGGATAAATCAGGCTTCACGGGCATGGGAGGCTCCTCTATCTTTGCTGAGTTCATCCTAGCGCCAATGGGGTGGGAAGCGTATCTTAGGTCCGCTAAACCAACCAAGGAGGTTCCCATGAGACTCGCTCTTACCCTGGCCCTCGGCCTCAGCTTGGCCGCGGCTCCCGCGCCGCGGCAGGACAAGCCCGACGGCAAGAAAGCGCCGCCTTCCATGGCGGACATGATGCCCAAACCCGGTCCCGAAATGGCCAAGCTCAAAGGCTTGATGGGCACCTGGAACGTGGACGAAACCATGGAGACCAGCCCCATGGGCCCCGGCGGCAAGGGCCACGGCGTGGGCCACGTCACGGCAGGCCCTGGGGGCCTTTCCGTCCTCATTGATTACCGTTCCATCGGCGGGCACATGAAGGGATTCAAGGGTCACGGCGTCATGGCCTGGGACGCCGACGCCAAGATGTACAAACAGTCTTGGACCGACAACATGGCGCCCACGCTCATGATGTCCACCGGTAATTGGGACGGTGACAAGCTCATCATGAATACCGAAGGCACTTTGATGGGCAAGCCCTTCAAGGGTCGGGACACCTTCAGCGACTTCACCAAGGACGGCTTCACCCTGACTTCCGACATGTCCATGGATGGCAGCCCCATGGCCAAGGCGATGACCCTCGTCCACCGGCATCCTAAGCCCGCCGAGGCCAAGCCCGACGCGGCGAAGCCTGAAGAAAAAAAGAAGAACTAGGTTTTCATCCCCACATGCAGCGCCACGATGCCGCCGGTGAGGTTGGTCCAACGGACCTTCTCGAAACCGGCGGCTTCCAGTTCGGCCCCGAGCTTTTTCTGATTGGGGAAATCGCGGATGCTTTCGGGCAGGTAGGTGTAGGCGGATTTATCGCCCGAAATCATCGCACCGATGCGCGGCAGGATTTTGAGCGAGTACCACACGTAGAGCCCGCGAAAGCCCGGAATCACGGGCGTTGAGAACTCCAGGATGGTGAGCTGACCGCCGGGTTTCAGCACCCGAACAAATTCCGCGTAGGCCTTTGATCGGTTCTCCACGTTGCGGATTCCATAGCAGATGGTGATGCCATCAAAAGTCCCATCCCTAAAGGGCAAGCTCTGGGCATCCGCGTCGCTGCTGGCCCAGATGAGCGGGTCCAGGTTCTTCTTCCGGAATTTCGAAGGCCCCAACCGCAGCATGGCGTGGGTAAAATCTGTGCTGACGACCTCGGCACCCCGTTTCGCCAGCGCGATACTCGAATCCCCCGTGCCTGCGGCCACGTCGAGCATCCGTTTGCCCTTGGCGGCGCCGCTGCTGCGCGCCATCCGCCACCACCAGTAAAAGTCGATGCCGCCGGACAGGACGTGGTTCAGCAGGTCATATTTTCCGGCGATGCCCGTGAACATCGCTTGGACTTCTTTCCCTTCGGGCACAGCACCTCCAATCCTCCATCATCGCAACTTAAGGGCGATTGACCAGAGGCCGTCGCAACAACACAACCTTCCCTCGCGCTCGCGTTGGCCGACATAGGGGCCGTAAGGAAATCAAGGTTCAGCCAGTAGTTATTCCCTAACGGACCCTAAGTAGGGCTGGCGTATCCGCAAAGTCGGCGCGATGATCCTTGCGATTCCTTGGAGGAACCATGGCCACCGCCGCTGCTGAACATGTGAAGGGTGGATCCTTCCTGCTGACCCCCATTGGCCAGCTGCCCCAATTCACGCCCGAAGACCTTTCCGACGACTCCAAGGAGTTCGCCCGCGCGGCCCGGGAATTCATCGAAGGCGAGGTTTTGCCCAAGGACGCGCAGATCGATACGTTGGACATTCCGCTCACCGTCCAGCTGCTGAAGAAGGCCGGCGAGATCGGCCTGCTGAGCATCGAGATTCCCGAGGCCTACGAAGGCCTGGAGCTGGACAAGAAGAGCTCCATGCTGGTGCTGGAGGAGATGAGCAAGCAGGCCAGTTTTTCCGTCAGTTATGGCGCCCACACGGGTATCGGCACCTTGCCCATCGTCTACTTCGGTACCGAAGCGCAAAAGAAGCACTACCTGCCGAAGCTCGCGTCGGCAGAACTGCTGGCGGCCTACGCGCTCACCGAAGCGGGCAGCGGCTCCGACGCCATGGCCGCGAACACCACCGCGGTGCGGGACGGTGATTCATGGGTGCTGAACGGCACGAAAATGTGGATCACCAACGCGGGATTCGCGGATGTTTTCTGCACTTTCGCGAAGGTGGACGGCGAACATTTCAGCTGTTTCATTATCGAGAAGACCGACCCTGGCGTGAGCACCGGCGCCGAGGAGCACAAGCTCGGCATCAAGGGCAGCTCTACGCGCACCCTCATCCTGGAGAGTTGCCGCATCCCTCAAGACCGTCTGCTGGGCGAGATCGGCAAAGGTCACAAGATCGCCTTCGGCATTCTCAACATCGGCCGCTTTAAATTGGGCGCGGGCTGCATTGGCGGCGCCAAGCGGGTGCTCGAATACACCCTTAAATACACCTCGGAGCGCCAGCAATTCAACAAACCCCTGAATGCCTTTGGCCTCATCCAACAAAAACTGGCGGACATGGCCACCAAGATCTTCGTGGGCGAAGCCATGAACTGGCGGACCATCGGTTACATCGATGATGCGCTTTCCGAAACGAGTTGGACCGACGCCGACGCCAGCGCCGAGAAGATGAAGGCCATCGATGAATTCAGCATCGAGGCCAGCATCGCCAAGGTCTGGGGCAGCGAGGCGCTGTTCTGGATCGCCGATGAATCGGTGCAGTGCTTCGGCGGCTATGGATTCAGCGCCGAATATCCCCCCGAGAAAATCTACCGGGATTGCCGCATCAACCGCATCTTCGAAGGCACCAACGAAATCAACCGCCTGATCATCGCGGGCACGCTGCTGAAACGCGCCATGAAGGGCGAATTGCCGCTGATGCAATTCGGCCAGCAGGTGGCCAAGGAGATTTCAAATCCCCCCAAGGCCGCAGCCTTCACGGGGCCCGTGGCGCGACTCAAGCACGGCGTGGAACTGAGCAAACGGCAGTGCATGCTGGCCTCAGGGCTCGCGGTGCAGGTGCTGGGCCAGAAGCTCGTGGACAACCAGGAGGTCATGGCCCGCATGAGCAACATGCTCATGGAAATCTATGCCATGGAAAGCGCCATCGTGCGCGCCGAGCGGATGCTGGAGGCCGGTCATCGCTGGGCGGAGATCGCCCGTGATTTCACCGAACTCTACGTGAATGAAGCGTGGCACCGAGTCCACGGCGACGCGCGGATGCTCTGCGCGGACATCACCGACGGCGAAGGCCTACGCCACGCCCTTGCGGGCATCAAAGCCTTCGCGGAATTCCACCCCACCAGCTGCGCGCGGCTCCGCGGCCGCATCGCCAGCCAACTCATCCAGAAGGGCGGATATCCGATAGAGCTCGCCTGAAGGCTAGGGCGAACCAGGAAACAACAAAGCCCCTAGTTGGGGCTTTGCTGTTTCTATCGGACCCGGACTTGGGCTCGCGGAAAGGGACCCGTTAACCCCGGCGCTCGTGGCCGCCTCGGTCGGAGGGTGCTGAGGTCGGCCTGGACTCTTGGCGCGGAGCGGACTCATGCGGAGTGGGATGGCTCTCCTGCCGAGGTGCGGGACGGGATTCTTCGCGGGGGGCAGGGCGGCTTTCCTGCCTCGGGGAGGGCCTATCCTCTCGGGGCGCCGGACGATCGACGGGGCGGGACTCCTCGCGGGGCCGATCCCTGGGCGGAGCGGGGCGTTCATCGCGGAAAATCTCACGGGGGCGATCGATGGTGTGCTCGCGCGGCGTATCCGCCGGACGTTCCCTAGGTCGGTCAACGGGTCGATCCACCAGCCGGTCTAGGGGACGATCTAGGGGACGATCCACTCTACGGCCGCGACCCGCTTCGCTGGACGGATCCACCGTGTGATTCATGCGGTCGTCCGAAGTACCCCGGGGGCGGTCCACAGGACGATCGATCCCCCGAGGCGAATCAGTCGACCGCGAATCGGAATTTCCATGGGAGTTCGGGCGGTCCACAAAGCGGGTCGTACCGCGATCCGTGGCGATGACGCCTCGACCCTCGGGCAACGGTGAGGTACGGTTTTCAAAAGGTGTCACCGCGGTCCGGCCGCGATCCACCGTCGTGAGATTCACGGTGCGGCCCGTGCTGGATTGAGCTGATCGCGAGTAGGCGCTCAGGCGATCCTGGGCCACGTTGCGATTGAAGGCGGTCCCCAATTGCCCCGGATTCTGGAATTCATTCCGGGTGGCGATGATGGGGGTCGTCCGCCAAGGTGGCGTGAGGCTGCGGCCACCGGTGGTCCAGGTCGTGGCGCCGGTGCCGCCGGACATATTGGCGATGAGCGTGTGGTCGGAGATTAGCCGCGAATTGACATTGGTGACGTTGATGTAGTTCACGTTCACAACATTCCAGCAATGGTAGCCATTCCACGCGCCGTAACCCCAAGCGCAAGGCTGATTGTAGTAGCCCAAGGGCGCCCAGCCGCAATAGCTGCCGCTGTAGTTCCAGGCCACCCAGGCGGGGCTGTAATTGGAGCCAGGGACCCAGTACCAGCCGAAGTCTGAACCCCAGCCCCAGCGGCCATAATGGTAGGTGAGGTAGCCAAAGGGTTCGTCGCTCACCCAGGTGAGCCCACTGCTGTAGGCTCCCCATCGACCACGGGAATAGGGCCGCCAATCCGCCGAGGCCACTCGGGGTCGCCAGCACCAACCCACATCGGCCACATCCACCCAAGAGCCGTTGTCGTCCAAGTCGTCGCTGTAGTATCGGACGTCCGCGGGCACGTGATCCCAAGAGGAACTTCGTCGGGCCACTAATTGGTTATCGCTCCAGGTATCAAAGTCATCCTGGTCGTAAGTGTTGTAGCTGTGCACGCGGTCGAGGCGATCCTGTCCGCTGTAAACGGTGAGCCGCTCACCGGCGGTGATCCGAGCCTGGTCGCGCTCATTGCTAAAGATGATGCGGCCGGTGGAGACATGCACGCGGACGCTGCGGTCCGAATCCACTTCAAGGGTAGTGTTGGCCTTCCCATCCATGATGGCGGTGCCCGAAGGGGTATCGATGCGGATCCGGCCTTGGCTTTCGGCGCCATAGTTCACGCGCAAGTTGCCCCGATCCAGGCGCAGCAGCACTTGGCGGGAACCGTCCTTTTCGGTGAACAGCGCGGCGATGGTGAACTTGGTGTTGCGGCCGAACGCCACGCGGGTGCCGTCCCCTAGTTGCAGGACGCCACGGCCGCGGCTGTCGATCACGTCCCCCTCGGCGATGGGCGTGCCCCTCGACAAGGTCTCGTCCACATCACCCTTTCGAATCCGCACATCGCCTTCCAGGCGTTTGACGGAGGCGTAACGATAGGGAGCCTCGCCTTGATAGACCTGTTCATCGCCTTCCTGGCGAACCAGTGGGGCCGCGTGGGCCTGGGGGGCGAAGGACGTGCTAGCGGCGAGAAGGGCACTCAATAGCGGGAGCCCCAAGAACCACGCTTGAGTCCTGGTTTGATGGGTGCGTCGGGTGAACATGGCTCATCCTCCTGTGGTTTGGATGCCGGAAGCTCGATGAATGCCTCGAGGGACCGACGAAACAATGCGAGGGCCGTGCCATCAGGACTACTTCGGGAAAGGTATGAGGGCTGAGCCCTGAACCAAGGTCTCCTCAGGCCTGGCAAGTTTCGCAAACTGCGGAATCAGGGCCACCCAGGGAAGCGACCAGCGGCGCGGCGCCTCGGAGGAACCATCCGGGGAATTTTCGAGCAGCTGCAGATAGCCCGGGGTCATGCGGACCGAGAGATCATGCCCCGGAGGCAAGGGCAGATACACCACACGCGCTGTGGCGGGATGCACCACCGTGAGGAATCGTTCCCCATCGTCGAGAATCCATACCACGCCCTTTAAGGCAGCCCTGAAATCCTCGCCCGCCCAGGGCAGGGCCTGAAATCCCCGGGATAAGGGCGTATCCGCCGGAAAACGCCAGGATTCCTTGGAGAGATCCAAAGGGATGCCCGCGTCCCGCCATGCCCTCAGGGGCCTTCCGGGCAGGCCCATGCGCAGTCGCCGCAGTCCCTTGGGCCCCAGGATGCGCAAGGTCCCATCCGCGTTGAGTTTCACCATGAAGTGCCCATCATTGGCGGGAACTAGATTTGATGGATCTTCCTCAGCCCCAGCGCCTAGTCCCACCCGCCAGGCAAGGGCCGGCGAGAGCTCCCAGGGCAGCGACGGATGTCCCTGCGCAACCAGCGGGACCACCAGGAAACCTAGGAGGAAGGCGCCCAGCCGCACAGGGCCTCCAGATTCAAAGTGCTCAGTTCGGCGAGATCAGCGCTGCTCATGCCTCGCAGTTCAGCTACATGATTCGCGGTGAAGCGCACGAAGGCCGGTTCATTGGTCTTCCCCCGATAGGGTACCGGTGCGAGAAAGGGCGCATCGGTCTCCACCAGAATGCGATCACTGGGCGCCCAGGCCGCCACCTCCCGGATGGCGTGGGCGTTTTTGAAGGTGACGATGCCGGAAAAACTGATGTAGAAGCCCAGATCCAGAGCACCTTCGGCGAATGCTTTGTTTTCCGAAAAGCAATGGATGATGCCACCAATAGCCTCGGCTCCCTCTTCCTTCAGAATTTGCAGGGTCGCTTCGGGGGCAGACCGGGTGTGGATCATCAGTGGCTTGCGGATCTT
>JANXXC010000023.1 GCA_025350765.1 Holophagaceae bacterium
CTAAACTGGAACCCATGACCCCCCTCCGCATCCCCGACTCCCTTCCCCCGGACCTGTTGGAACGGGTGCGGGCGCGCTTCGCGCCCTGGCCCTTGATCCAAGACTGGGACATGGCTTTTACCGGAATGGAGCCCGGGAAGGCCACGGTGAAGCTGAAACCCAACAAGCACACCCTCAACGGCCCCCGTGGAAACGTGAATGGCGGCGTTCTGGCCACCATGGCGGACATGGCCTGCGCGCTGGCCCTCTGCACGGTGTTCGATGGGCTCATGCCCTTCGCCACTCAGGATCTGCACATCCGCTATCTGGAGCCCGCCAAGGGTGATGTCATCGGCGAAGCCGAAGTGGTGCGCCTTTCCAAACGCGGCGCGGTGCTGGAATGCCGCCTCCTGTGCGGCGACCACTTGGTGGCCCACTGCACCGCGCATTTCAGCATCAAACCCAACCTTCCCGGATGAGCTCGTCGAGATCCCTATGAGAACCGCGAAACTCCGCAGCCTCGCCCCCATGCGCCGTCTCCGCGAGGCCCTGGTGCTGCTGGTGGCGGTGGGCGTGGCGGGGGCCATTGGCTATCACATCCTCGCTCGCTTGGGTTGGCTGGACGCCTGGTACATGGCCATCACCACCCTCTTCACCGTGGGTTTCCGCGAGATGGGCGAGGTCAACGACAGCACCAAACTCTTCACAATCTTCTACCTTGTCACCGGCCTGGGTGTGGCCACCTACGCCGTCTCGAATCTCACGGCCCTTATCGTCGAGGGCGACCTTCAAGGCTATCTTCGGGAGCGGCGCATGGAAAAGCGGATGGAAGGTTTGTCGGATCACGTCATCGTCTGCGGCTTCGGCAAGATGGGTTTCCAGGCGGCTTGGGAGCTAAAAAAAGCCGGCGTGCCGTTTGTCGTCATCGAATTGGATGAAACCAAAGGAAGATCCAATCAAAGATTCATCGGAGAGATTTTCCTGTATGGCAACGCCATGGATGAACTCGTGCTTGAGAAAGCCGGCATCGCCCGCGCCAAAGGGCTTATTTGCTCCGTCGCCACCGACGCCGACAATGTGCTGGTGACGCTCACGGCGCGTCAAATGGCGCCCAAACTTCCTATCGTGGCGCGCAGCGTGAAACTAGGCACCGAAAGTAAACTTCGGGCTGCGGGAGCCACCCACATCGTGAGTCCCTACGAGATCGGCGGACGGCGCATGGCGGCCCTGCTGCTGAAACCCGACATGATGAATTTCTTCGACGTGGTACTGCACGAGGATCAGCTCGAACTCGGCATGGAGCGCATCCGCGTGCATCCTGAATCAACCCTCGTGGGGCACACCATGCGCGAAACACGGCTCCGCGACAGCACCGGCGCCCTCATTGTCGGTATCAACCGGGAAGGCATCGGCCTGCATTTCAATCCCAAAGGGGATGAGACCTTTCAATCCGGCGACGAGCTCCTGGCCATGGGCCCCAGCCCCGCCCTGGAAGCGCTGATGAAGATGGCGGGGGGATGAAATGATTTTTGATTTTTGACTGGATGAATGACGCCGAAGGCGTGCGCCTTAAATCCGAAATCGGAAATCAAAAATCGAAAATTCCATCAATGCCCCGCGGCTTCCTTCGGCTTCTCCATCGCCTTATGTGGCAGCCGCGCATCCATGTTCGCGAGTTCCAAGGCCGTCACGGCCATGGCGGTGGCGCCTTCGGCAAGGGCCTCGGGCTTCACGTGCTCGAAGGTGTCGGCCTGGCTATGGTGCGTAGTGGTGAAATAATCTTCGTTATCCTGGATACCAAAGAAAGCAGGCACGCCGGCTTCGATGAAGGGCGCGTGGTCACTGTCATCGCTCTGTTCAAGAGGGAGTTCTCGCACGCCCATCTCGTTCAGCGGCGCGATGGCTGCGGCCATGAAGGGGCGCAGCTCCTCGCGGCCCTCCATGGCGAAGCCCCGCAGTTTTCCGGTGCCCAAGTCATCGATAAGCACCGCCTGGATGTTCTTCAGTTCAGCCTCGTGGGCTTTGACGTAGGCCTTGCTGCCGAAGATGCCTTGCTCTTCGCCGCTGAACAAAACGACGCGCACCGTCCGGCGTGGCTTCACGCCCGAGGCCTGGATGCCTCGCAGGGCTTCCAACGCCGCCACGCTGCCGGTGCCGTTGTCGGTGGCGCCGGTGCCTAGATCCCAGGAATCCAGATGGGCGCCGATGATCACCACTTCATCGGGTCTTTCAGTACCGCGGATCTCGCCGATGGAGTTGTAGGCTTGCACGGGCTTTTCTGAAGTCGTCCCGCCGAAGTTTAATTCCAGCTGAACGCTGCCGTGTTTCTCCAGCAACCGCTTCAGCAGATTCGCGTGTTCCTTATTTAGGAATCCGCCGGGCACGTTGGGGAAGAAGCGGCCACCCTTGGGGGAGCCAGTCATGGTCAGGAAGCCACCATCTTTTTCGGATCCCAAGAGGAAGGCCGCGATACCCTCGCTGCGGATGGCGCCGAAAAGCTTCATCATTTTTTCGCGGCGGACCTTGGGGTCGCCTTCGGCTTTGGGGAAGGAGCCCATCACCACGATCTTGCCCTTCAGGTGCCCAATGAGGCCCATCATCTCGTCAAGGGTCTTGCCCCCCAGTAGAATCGCCTCGCCCTTGAGCGGGCCATTTGTGGACGGACTCCAGGCCATCTGCGCCACTTGAAGATTCAAGCCGTTGTGGCCCAGGATCCGCGCGGTCTCCACGCCACGGGTCCAGCTGGGCCCGAAATCGTAGGCTTCGCGATGCACATTGACGAGCCCGTAGGTCTTCATCTGGGATTCCATCCAATCATGGGCCTTTACCAGACGATCTGAGCCCGTGAGCCGAGGACCGATCTCATCACAGAGGTACTGCAGATTGGATACCGCTTGCTGATGCGCTTTGATTTCGCCCATGACCTTGGCCGAAGGCGAGGTGGCCGCCGCGGCGACGTATTCAGCGCCTTCGCGGGTGGCTTTGCCGCTGTCCTTGGTCGGGGCGGGAGTCTGAGCGAACAGAGTCGCTGAAGCAGCAAGAATGAAGAGCAGACGAGGCATGGAAGGCTCCGAAGGTAGGAACCTCATGATACGAGGATTGAGGCAAAAGGTTGAGTCATTCCAAAACTTTTGAGGATTAAGCCGTCGTACCAATCCAGGCTTTCCCTTCCCTCGCGTTGGCCGACCTAAAAAAACGATTCGCCTTAGCCGGAAGGTTCATCGCCGCAAATGCGGTCCCAGGTCCATTTCTGAAAGATCGCGGCTTCCATCGGTTTTGCGACGAAATAACCCTGCATCATTTGGCAACCGAGCCGATGAACCAGGTCCCAATCTTCTTGGGTCTCGACGCCCCCAGCTACCGAGTTGATATTCAATTTTTTCGCCATTTCGAGGCTGGATTCAAGGATGATCCTGGCCGATTGCTGCCTGGCAGCATTCGCCACGAAGGAGCGATCGATCTTCAGCTCGGTAAAAGCGATGCGAGAGAGCTGGTGCATCGACGAATAGCCGGTGCCGTAGTGATCGATGGACAAGCCAAAGCCTTTCATGCGCAGCCGTGAAAGGTTCTCCAGCTCATGCCCGACCTCGGTCGTTGTTGCGGATTCGGTTACCTCTAGGACCATATGCCGGGGATCCAGGTTTTCGCCACGCACGAGCTCCGTCACATGCTCGGCGAGATGCACGTCGGCGAGCGACTTGACCGACAGGTTGACCGACACCGTCGCCTCGAGCCCGCTCGCGTCCAGCCACTCGCGGCAGAACGCCGAAGATTTTCGCAACATGATCCAGGTAAGGGTACCAATTAGTCCATTATCTTCCAAAACCTTGATGAACGCGGAGGGGCCAAAGATCCCCTCTTGCGGATGGCGCCAGCGCGCGAGCGCTTCAGCACCCTTGATCCCCCCGGTCGCCAGTTCCATTTTGGGCTGGAAGAATGGCTCGAATTCATCCTTTTTTAGTCCTTCCAGGATCTCATCGAGGGTGAATACCCGGTCGGCCGTCCTTGCCCCATCCAGGTCCGGCTGCGGCGGAATATGGAGCCGGATCAACGCATCCAGCTTCTTCGGCGTGACCGGTTTCTCGATGACTCCCAGAATCCTCAAGCCGTAAGCCCTAGCCATCGTTTCGACCGAGGCAAGCAGCGACCTATCGATCGCGCTCGTGAGGATTACCGAAACGGGATTGCCGGTCTCGCCCAGGTGGCGCATCAATTCCATGCCGTCCATGCCCGGCATGTCGAGGTCGCTGATGATGATATCGAAAGGAGTGTCCGACCCTTTGACCACCTTCAAAGCCGCCCGGCCGTCCTTGGCTGCCAACACATTCGTCGCGCCAAGGAGCGCAAGGATTCTTAGCAGTACATCGCGCTGAACTTCGTGATCTTCGACGGCAAGGAATTTCAGATCGGCGGTGTGCATATTACTTCCTCACAGTAGGAATTGATGCGCTCCAACTCGTGCTGGAACGCACCTAAGTTCGCCTCGATTCCCTTCCAGTCACCGTCGCGGCTGGCGCGCTCCAAGCGATCGCAGACGGCCGCCATCGGCATGGCTCCAACCGCCATGCTGGAACCTTTGATGCGATGGGAGGCCGTGATGACTTTTGTAATATCGCGTCCATCCACGGCGAGCTTAAGCAGGGCAGCATCCTCGTTGTTGACTCGGCGGAAAATAGCTAGCACTTCGAGATCGGCCGCCGGGTCGCCCCCGGTTATCTCGGCGATTACAGCGGGATCCACCGCTGGTGTAACTGGTGGCGCAATGGGCAACCATTGATCGAGCTTTCTCGCCAGGCCCTTCAACTCAACCGGCTTGGCTAGGTAATCGTCCATGCCGGCGGAAATACAGGTTTCCCCGTCTCCCCTCAAAGCATTCGCAGTGCAGGCGATAATCGGGATGCGCGCAAAGCCCTTTGCCAACTCCAGCTCACGGATGCTACGCGCGAGATCATAGCCACTCATCTCTGGCATATTGCAATCGGTGATGAGGATCCCGAACCGGCCCGATTTCCATTGCTCCAGCGCTTCCGCGCCGTTTTCCACGCTCTCGACGGCATACCCCAGCAGGTTCACCTGGCGCATGAGAAGCGAACGATTGATTGGATGGTCTTCGGCCACCAGCACG
>JANXXC010000050.1 GCA_025350765.1 Holophagaceae bacterium
CTTTGAGATCCGTCCAGCAGGGGCCAAGGATTCGTGCGCGGCCGATGACTCGCTCCCAAAAAGGCGATCAAGGCCGCGCCCGAATCCTCACCGCGAGGCGGTGATGCCCGCAAACGCGGGCGCCCCTGCGCGCAACGGACGAACCTCTCTGCTTCCCTCTGATGTCCTCCGCTGCCCTCCGCGTGGTGCATTTTGATGAGGTTGGCCACTCGGCTGAGGTTCATTGGTAACCAGGTTATTTTTTTGTTCTTTGGGCCCAATCCCTCCCAACTGGTCTACTCCTGACTTTCAAAACCGGTACTGTCGGCTTTCCCCGAAGGATCTGAACCTTAATCTCACCTCCAGGGAGATTTCATGTTCAAACCTTTCGCGCTCCGCATCCTGCTCGCACTGCCCCTCTCAACCCTGCCGGCCTTTTCGCAGGGCACCACCCACCTGAACGTGCCCGCCAAGCAGATTGTGTCCATCACCTTCTCCAAGGGCGTAGGCGATGGCTACGGCCAGTTCTCTGCGATGTCTATGCAGCGCGCCGATGGCGCTTATATGGGCAGCAGCGTCCCCGCAGGCCAGGCCCTCATCATCCGTGAGCTGTCCATCGCCTCGAACTACGGCACCAGTGTCAATGCCTTCCAGGTCACCGTGGACTTGGCGCGGGTGGATTCCTCTGGCCAGTTCTACTACAGCGATATGCGGGACAGCTATACGATTCCTGCGGCCAATTACTCCTTCAGTTACCACTTCAAGGCAGACGTGGGCATGTCCTTCGCGGGCACCTTCAAGCCCCGGGTGGTGGTCGCTCCGAACAACGGGCCCTTCCAGTTGTCGGCCTGGGACAACGTCTCCATCCAGGGTTGGGGCTATCTGACCTCCTTCTAAATCGCGGCCGCAGACCTTCTTACGGGAGCCACCATGCTCAAACGATTCCTCCTGCCCGCGCTGCTGATGTTGTCATCTGCCGCGTCATCTCTCGCTCAGGGCACCACGCACCTGAACGTACCCGCCAAGCAGATGGTGTGGATGAGCTACCAGGTCCCAGCGGGAACGCCCGGTTGGGACGTGATTGTAGATGGAACCCAGACCATCTATCCGGACGCCGCCCCCTACGTCGTGCCCAAGGGCTACTCTTTGGTCATCACCGACGCGGACCTCCAACTCTCCAGCCCCACCTCTGCCGCCCTTTCCTATTACGGTTCTTCCCTTTCGGTGGTCATCGCCTCACCCACCAACACCCAAGGGCAGGCCCTTGTGGTGCCCTTCGGCTACATCCCCACCTACGGCGTGTGGACCCAAGTGCATCTGACGGCCGGCACGCGCATTCCCTCGGGATACATCCTGAAGCCCTGGTTTGCCTACGGCTACGGCATCAATGCCTCCGTTGCGCCGAATTTCAATCTCATCCTGCACGGTTACTACGTCGCTGAGTGACGCTTCGCTCACTTGATTGGAGGCCACATGTTCAAACATCATTTACTTTCTTTCCTTTGCGCGATGGCGCTGCTGCCCACCGCCGCCCGAGCCCAGACCCATCTCAATGTCCCCGCCAAGCAAGTGCTATCCATGAGCTGGATCGGCACCGGCTTGGACACCCAGAACACCAACACGGGCACTTGGAGCGGCCTGCAGGCTTTGAATTCCGATTGGAGCTGGGTCAACAGCACCGCCCCGGTGGGCTATGCCATCGTGCTCACAGAAATCCATATCTCGGCGCCCCTGGTCTCCACCAGTTCGCCGGTAGTGGTTCGGGTGGAACCCTGGAATTCCAACTGGACCAAGGTTCTGGAGTCCATTGACCACACCATCTTCATCCCGGCGAATACCGGCTACTACTACAAGACCACCTGGAAGCTAGACACAGGGATGGTCTTGTCGGCCGGAACCCATGCTCGTATGACGGTATTGCAGACAGGTTCTGCGACGCCCAGCAATTTCGGGTTGTCCGGATCCGGGTACTACACGACGTATTAATAGATCCCTGAAAACCAAGAAATTACGCGGAGGCGATCTACGCGTAATTTCTTTATTTCGGCGGATGTTCCAAAAACTCAATATCGGGATTCTTTTCCGCGGTGATCCTGCGTTGCCAGTCGTTCTCAAAGAGGACCGCGGGATTGCCTTCGGTGTCCTCCACCAACTCTCCCCAAAAGCGCGTGGGATCGGGCCAGCCGCCGCGGAGCCAACGGGCCATTTGGAAGGCGCGGGGCTCCAGGATCACGGCACAGGAATATTCATCTTTGAGGCGATGGGCCAGAACCTCGAACTGCAAGCGGCCTACGGCGCCGAGGATGGGCAGCGGCGCGCCGCCCTTGGGCCAGAAGACCTGCACCACGCCCTCTTCGGCGATCTGCCCCAGGCCCTTTAAAAAGCCCTTGCGGGCGCCGGGGTCCGCCAAGCGGACGCTTGAAAATTGCTCCGGCGAGAAGCGCGGCACCGCATGGAAATCCACCGCGCCCATGGCGCTGATGACATCGCCAATGCGGAAAACGCCCGGATTGATGAGGCCGAGGATGTCGCCGGGCCAAGCCTCGTCCACGATCTGCCGCTCGCGTCCGAAAAACATGTGCGGATAGTTGAGCTTGATGTTCTTTTTTTCGCGCACATGCAGCGCGTCCATCCCGCGCTCGAAGTGGCCGCTGACGATGCGCGCGAAGGCTACGCGGTCGCGGTGGGCCTTGTTCATGTTGGCCTGCACCTTGAAGACGAAGGCCGTGAAGGGCTTCTCGGGCTGCACTTCGCCACCATCGGTCAATGGCCGCGGACCCGGTGCTGGGGCGAGGTTCAGGAATTCATCCAGAAAATCCGCCACGCCAAAATTATTTACGGCGCTGCCGAAGAACATGGGCGATTGCTTGCCCGCCAGGAATTCTTCCCGATCAAAGGGCGGCAGCACGTGGTTCATGAGATCCACGTCGTCCTTGAGCTGCTGCAATTCCGCAGCCGTGAGCAGTGCCACCAGCTCGGGGTCATCGAGGTTGCCCTCGCCCACCATGCGGGCTTTGCGGCCGGCCTTGGCGCGCTCGAAGAGCTGGATCTTGCCCGTGGCGCGCACGTAAACGCCCTTGAAATCGGGGCCCGAGCCGATGGGCCAGGTCATGGGCACCGCGTGGAGACCGAAGAGTTCTTCCACTTCATCAATCAATTCCACAGGCTCGCGGCCGGGACGGTCCAGCTTGTTGACGAAGGTGAAAATGGGCAACTTTCTTTCCTTGGCCACGCGGAATAATTTTTTCGTCTGCTCTTCCACGCCCTTGGCGCAGTCCAGCAGCATCACCACCGCATCGGCGGCGGTGAGGGCGCGATAGGTGTCTTCGCTAAAATCCTGGTGGCCCGGTGTGTCCAGCAGGTTGATGCAGTGGCCTCGATATTCGAATTGCATGGCCGCCGAAGTAACCGAAATGCCGCGCTCCTGCTCGATGCTCATCCAATCCGACTGCGCGTGGCCCGCGCCTTCGCGCCCCTTCACGGAGCCTGCACGGTCGATGGCGCCGCCATAGAGCAGCAGCTTTTCCGTCAGCGTGGTTTTGCCCGCATCCGGATGCGAGATGATCGCAAAAGTCCGTCGGCGTTGAATTTCTTCGAGAAGCGACATGGATGCCCAGACAAAGGAAGCGCGGCACCTGCCGCGCTTTCCTTCATCATACCTCGTACCTCAGACCTCGTCCCTCATACCTC
>JANXXC010000199.1 GCA_025350765.1 Holophagaceae bacterium
CCGACCACAACCAGTCCTCCTGAAGCTGGTCCAAAGCGGCCCACAACATTGCGATAAACTCGCCCCTTCACGGCAAATACCTGCTCTGAAACGGTGGCTCCCGTCTCTTCCATCCTCCCTTTGATCCACCTCGCGGTTTCATCCAAACGTTTAGGATGAAGAAAGTCCCTTGGAATGCTGGACTCCGACAGATATCGCACGTCTGTCTCAAGACTCTTGGGATTCACCGGGGCCCCTTTAATCGAGGTGTGGATGAACAAGGGCTGGGAGGTATAAAGCAGGGGCAGGCCAAACAAGGCCAAGGTTCCAAGGATGGCCAGAACTCTCGGATCGCTCAGAAACTCAGCCAGGCGATTCCTGAGTATCGGAGGAGTTTCTGGTCCGGGATGCATGGGCCCATGGTGGCAGAATGGCCCTATGGAATCCGATGGCCTCTTTGTTTACGGCACCCTTCGAGAGGGTGGTGCCCACCATGCTTGGCTAAAACGGACGAACCCAGTTGGAAGCACCCGGGCTTACGCGCCGGGACGTTTGTTTCATTTACCAGACGCCAGTTTCCCCGCCATGGCCATGGGGACCATTCCTGAGTCATTGCCACCCGGCCCCGGGTGGGTAGTAGGGGAGTTCATCGGTTACGGGGATGAGGACGAGTTGGCCTCTGCCTTGTCCAATCTTGATCAATTGGAGGGGGTCGAGGAGGGTCTGTTTGAACTCAGGATGGTGCCTGTGCTTCTAGAAGGCGGCCAGACCTATGCAGCCTGGGCATATGTGTTCCCCGTGGAACGGTTGCCCAGGTTAGAGCGCGAGGCTGTCGAACTCGCGGAGGGCGACTGGGCTATGTATTTTTGATAAAAAGGGCCGCATCAGCGGCCCTTTCCCTAGAGTCCTAGTTTCGCCTGCTCTCCACTTTCGTCCGGCCCTGGCGTAGCCAGTTCCGCGTCGGTGACGAGATCTTCTTCTTCGTCAAAGGCCATGGCGCTGGCTTCGATCTTTGCGATGCCGACGACCTTGTCCTGGTCGGAACCGAGGTTCAGGAGTTTCACTCCCTGAGCCGCACGGCCGGTCTTGCGGACCTCATCAATGAGGAACTTGATGACCATGCCTTCCTGGCTGATAAGGAGACAGCCTTCGCCGGGTTTGACCAGCTTGAAACCCACGACGGGTCCATTTCGGACGCCCGCTCGGATGTTGATGACGCCCGTGCCGCCGCGGCCTTGGAGCCGGTAATCCTGCAATAGGCTGCGCTTGCCGTAACCCTTTTCGGTGACCGTAAGCAACATGCCGTGATCGGCGGTGCTTTCGTCCGCCTGCACGCCTTCCGGCAGATCAGGTAAAGCGTCGCCCACTTCCATATCCACCATGCGGTCGCCGGAGCCCAGGCGCATTCCGCGCACCCCCGTGGCCACGCGGCCGACAGAACGAATGTCCTCTTCGCCAAAGCGGATGGCTTTCCCTTGGGCCGTGGCGAGCAGGATCTGTTGGTCGCCGGTGGACCGTCGCACGGCCACAAGACTGTTGCCGTCATCAATGTTCAAGGCGATGAGACCGTTGGCACGAATATTACCGTAAAGACTGATGGATGTGCGTTTAACGGTTCCATCGCTGGTGGCGAAAACTAGGAATTCACCCTCAGGGAATTCGCGGATCGCCATGAGGGTCACCACATTTTCCCCATCCTTCAAGCTAATGAGGTTCTTAATGTGCTTGCCGCGGGTATTGGCGGCGGCTTCGGGCAGATCGTAGACCTTGAGGGCATAGACATAGCCACGATCCGTGAAGGCCATAAGGGTGTCGTGGGCCTTGGTCATGAAGAGCTGCTCGACGAAATCCTCGTCTTTGGTCTTCATGCCCAGCTTGCCCTTGCCGCCTCGCTTCTGCTTACGGTAGGACTGCAAATCCGTACGTTTGATGTAGCCAGTCTTGGACATGGTGACCACCATGGGATCGTCGGGCACCACGTCTTCCATGCGGATGCTGCCGGAATAGCCCACGATCTCCGTGCGCCGATCCTCACCGAATTGATCCACGATCGCTTTGAGCTCCTCCCGGATAACACCGAGAAGCAGCGATTCGTCCGCCAAGATGGATTTGAGGTATTGGATGGTCTTTTCGAGTTCCGCCAACTCATCTAGAATCTTGGCGTGCTCCAGACCCGTCAGGCGCTGGAGGCGCATATCCAGGATGGCTTGGGCTTGAATCGCACTGAGTTTAAGGGTGGGATTCCTTTTGAGTTCCGCTGCGGAAGCGAACTTGCCTTCCATGAGGCCTTGCTTGGCTTCGTCGGGCGTCTTCGCGGCGCGGATGAGCTTGATGACCGCGTCCAGATGATCCAGGGCGATTTTCAAGCCCAAAAGGACATGGTGCCGCTCTTCGGCCTTCCGCAACTGGAACATGGTGCGGCGGGTGACAACCTCGCGGCGGAAGCCGAGGAATTCTTGCAGCATTTCCTTCAGCGTGCAGACCCGTGGCTGGCCGTTAACGATGGCCAACATGGTGATAGGGAAGGAGTTCTGGAGCTGCGTCTGCTGGTAGAGCTGGTTGAGAACGATATCCGATGGTTCGTTCTTTTTAAGTTCCACCACCAGCCGGATGCCTTCGCGGTCGCTTTCATCTCGCAGATCGCTGATGCCGTCGATTTTCTTGTCTCGCACCAGCTCGGCGATTTTCTCTGTCAGGGTGGCTTTGTTCACCTGGTAGGGCAATTCCGTGAAGACCAATTGCTCGCGGTCTCCGGCCCTTTTGATTTGTTCCACGTGGCCCTTGGCGCGCACCACGCAACGCCCGCGGCCGGTGCGGTAGGCGTCCACCACGCCCTCGGTACCGAGCATGAGGCCGCCACCGGGGAAATCCGGACCCTTGACGTGGGTCATGAGGACTTCAAGGCCGATGGTGGAGTCCTCGATCAGCGCCATCAGCGCCGCGCAACATTCGCGCAGGTTGTGAGGCGGGATAGAGGTGGCCATGCCCACCGCGATGCCCTGGGATCCGTTGATAAGCAAGTTGGGAAAACGGGTAGGCAGTACCAAGGGCTCAACTTCGGAACCGTCGTAATTGGGGCCGAAATCCACGGTGTCCTGATCGATGTCGTCCATCATGGCGCTACCAGTGCGGCTCAGGCGGGCCTCGGTGTAACGCATGGCGGCGGGGCTGTCCCCATCGATGGACCCGAAATTGCCCTGGCCATCCACCAGAGGGTGGCGCAGGGAAAAGGGCTGGGCCATGCGCACCAAGGTGTCATAGGCGGGCACGTCACCATGGGGGTGGTACTTACCGATCACATCACCCACGGTGCGGGCGGATTTGCGGTAGGCCCGGTTCCACTCATTGCTCGCCGCCTTCATGGCGTAGA
>JANXXC010000203.1 GCA_025350765.1 Holophagaceae bacterium
CCTCAACGAGCGGATGGCTTGGCCCGAAGCCATAGCTGCCTTGAACCAATCCTTGGCCCTCGATCCCGCACTTCCCGAGGCTCATTACAACCGGGGCCGCACCAACTTCGAATTGAAACAATTCAAAGCCAGCGCCGAGGATTTTCGAGCAGCTTTGGCCTCCAATCCGAACGACCCGGACCTGAAGGAAAACCTTCATCAGGCAGAGCGATACCTAAAGGCCGAGAGCCGCGGAGCCAACTCCAAATAAGCCTGTGTTCCACGTGGAACGCCCTGGAATCCCCCACCCAAAATCCCAAGAGACCCGGTACACTGAAGGGTTCCGAGGTCCTCGTGGCTCTTTTCAGTGGCTTGATCGACAAGTTCCGCCAGGGGCTCAAGCGCACCCAGGAAGTCGTGTTGCGCCCCTTGGGGCATCTGTTGGGGCTGCGGAAGCTTGACGAGGATCAGCTGTTGGAATTAGAGGATCTGCTGCTGCAAGCGGACCTCGGGGTGCATGCGGTGGACCTTCTCATGCAGCGCCTGCGTTTCGAGTTGAAGCGCAGCGGCGAGATTGATCCCAAGGCGATTCTGAAAGACGAACTGCTTAAAATCATCCGGCACCAACCCGCGCCTCCTTTCGCGGCGACAAGCACTCAGGTGGTATTGATTGTGGGCGTCAATGGCGTCGGGAAAACCACAACCCTCGGCAAGCTCGCGGCCCTCTTGAAGGGCCGGGACGAGGATGTCCTGGTGGTGGCCGGGGATACCTTTCGGGCCGCGGCCATTGATCAGCTGGAGTTATGGGGGCAACGGGCCGGCGTGCCCGTGATCCGCAACCAGATGGGGGGCGATCCCGCGGCCATCGCGTTTGATGGCGCCACTAGCGCCAAAGCCAAGGGCACACCTTGGGTGCTGATCGATACCGCCGGGCGTCTGCACACCAAAGATCACCTGATGAAGGAGTTGGACAAGATCCGCCGCAGCCTTCAGAAAGTGATTCCCGAAGCCCCCCATCGGGTGCTGCTGGTGCTGGATGCCACGACCGGCCAGAACGGCATCCATCAGGCCGAAGCCTTTAAACAAGCCGCGGGAGTCACCGACTTGGTGCTTACAAAACTGGATGGCAGCGCCAAGGGCGGGGTGGTGGTGCCCATCCTGGAGCGGTTGAAACTCCCTATCGCCTTTGTGGGTGTCGGCGAGGCGGTGGACGACCTGATCCCCTTCGATGCGGAAGCGTTTGTGGATGGCTTGCTGGATGTTTAGCCCGGCTTCTGGCTTCCGGCTTCCGCCCTCCGGTTTGGATGCCGGCTTAGCCTGGGATCTAGCTTGTGGGGGACCCTTTCCGGATCCAGCGCAGCTTTCCGGCGATGAACATTTCATGGCCTTGGCGTTGCGAGAAGCCCAGAAAGGGGTCGGTCTCTCCAGCCCCAATCCGCCAGTGGGCTGCCTCATTGTGAAAAGTGGCGAGGTCATCGGCTGGGGTGTCCATACCCGGGCGGGGGATCCCCATGGAGAGATCGTGGCTCTGATGGATGTGGAGGCTCGGGCCGAAGATGCCCGGGGTGCCACCGCCTACGTGACCCTTGAACCCTGTTGCCACCATGGCCGGACGCCTCCTTGCACCGACGCTCTCATCCAGGCGGGGGTATCCCGAGTGGTAGTGGGTGTTCGGGATCCGAATCCCAGAGTGGATGGTGGCGGCTTGGCCATCCTCCGCGCCGCAGGTATCGAGGTGGTAGAGGGCATTCTCCTCCAAGCCTGCACCCGGTTCCACGCCCCCTTCTTCAAGCTCATGCAAACAGGGCTTCCCTGGGTCTCCTTAAAGCTCTCCCTCGGCTCTGATGGCGCCCTCGGGCCTGAGGGTGAAACCACCCAAGTGAGTCCCCCCTCCATTCAGGCCCTGGCTCACGCCCTAAGGCGCGTTTCGGACGCCATTCTGGTAGGGCGGGGCACAGTCTCCCAGGATGATCCCCAGCTTACGGACCGATGGCCTAAAGCCAGCCCCGCCCATCGCCGCTTCTATCGGGTGGTTCTGGATGGGAAGGGGCGATTGGGCCCCGACCTGCGGGTATGGCACCCTTTTCCTGGCCAACCAGCCTTGAGGGTCCTGGCTGGGGAAGCCCCCCTCCTGCGGGGTGTCGAAGATCTTCAGGTGCCTCCGGCGCAAGGCGGTGAAGGATGCAGTTTGCGACACCTGTTGCACGAGTTGTCGTCCCGTGGCGTGGGAAGGGTCCTGGTGGAGGGGGGCCCGAAGTTGGCTCAAGCCTTCCTGAAGGCGGCCCTCGTGGATGAAATCCACCTCTTCCGATCAGTCCAACCCGCGGGAGGAGGTCAAGTTAACCTTCATGAAATCAGTAAATGGAAACTTATATCTCACACACCCTGGGCTGATGGATCCCAGACGGGAAGCTGGGACATCCTGGCCCCCTGAAATCGATTGGCACGCCCCTTGAACTTATCTTTGAACTCGACGCACTGATCTTCCACCACCCTATTCCTTGTCAAGCCGGAGATCCCCCATGAGCCTATTGAATTGGCGTACTTGGCTCTTTGCGCTCCCCCTCGCGCTCCTGGTGGGCTGCACAAGCGGCGTGCCCACGGATAAAACCGTGAGAGTGACCATTCAAGGGCAGTTCGAGAAACGGACGCTTACTTCTACGGGCTTCGGCGCATCCACGGTCCAACCCATCCGCCACTCCTATACGGAAGTGCGGCAGACCACTGGTGACACCCTGATCGCATCGGGGTACTTGGGAAGCGATGGCACCGCCTCGGTGGACGTGGCGCCCGGCACTCAGGTTTATGTCCGCATCTTTTCGGAATACGAGGTAACCGGCGGTACTGCGACCAACGATTTCTTCATGCGAGGCGGGGTTCTCAACCAGCCTTATGACACGACGGCAGCCTTTTCCGTCAATGATGAGTGGTCCGTCACGAGCAGCAATACCACCGTTACCACTTCCGGCACTCTCACGGTCACCGCCACTGCCGCCAGCCGCATCGCCGGGGCCTTCAACATCAACGACCAGATGCTGAGCCAGGGGCTGGCCTTGAAAAACCTGGAGTCCACCCTCCGCCTGCCGAGCCTCTTCGCCTATTGGTCCACCAACACCAATCCCAGCCACCAGTTGCGCACTTATCCTTCCGTTTTGAAAACCAACAATCAGGTCATCACAAATAATGGCCGAGCTGTGTTTGTGCAAAGTTTCAACGGTCTCCTGAACGGCGGGGCCTTCACGGAGACGGATGAGTGGGACGATGGGGTGATCCAGGAAAACAGCGCCCACTTGCTCTTTGCGGATTACAGTCTGAAAGGGGATGGCTCCAGCGCCCTTTCCCTGCTGCGCCGGGACAACGACAACGTCTACGTTAGCCGCTACCGCCCCAGCGATAGCACGGCAGCCTTCGTTGGCGGCTATTGCGATTTCCTGGCGGGGGCCCTGCGAAACACTCCCGTGCTGCTGGATAGTTATGTGGATGGCAACTCCGCCTTTCAGGTGGAAGCCTTTGACCTCAGCCGCCATGACCAGATCTCCAGCGGCCAGCGCTCCGAATTCACGCGCGGGTCTATCGCGACCTCTCTTTGGGGCATCTGGAAGAATTCCATGGCGGGCGATACAGCTTCCTTGACGACCCTGTGGCAGGCCGTCCGCTCCAACACCGCCCTCAGCGATGGCTCGGGGGAATACACCTTCGGAACCTTGGGCTGTTACCCCAGCTACCTGGTAGGCGTGAAGAGCCGCATCAATACCACTGCCTGGACCTCCGCGGTCGGCCAGCTTGGCCTGGAATCCATCCCGGAACCGACGCCGGCCTATTTTGCAGGGACCCGGCTTTGGAGCTACCTACCGGGCTCCGGCGCCCTGGTTTTCCGGGAGAGCAGCGATCCCTTTGCCGAGTCTTTCTTTGAACCCGATCAGTTCCGATCCTACCGCTTCACCCAGGCCGTCACCGGCAGCCGGACCATCACCCTCAATGGCGGCACCGGAATGTGGGTCGAGGTCTTTGGCCCCGGTGGATATTACGCGGGAAATTTCACAGAAAACAACGCCCAGACCGTCACCATCAACAACTTGGCCCCCGGGGCCTATGCGGCGCGGGTACGCGTGCGCCTCCACGATTACAAGACCCAGACTCCGATCGTCGGGAGCCGCAACTACACGATTTCGGTGAACTGAAGCCAATCCTGGGCCTAGGAAATACTCGAAGTGCCTCAGCCCCCGCCCACCAGCCGAACGACCTCCAGCTGATCGTCTTCTTTCAATAGGGTGATTGGGTGTTCGGCCCGCCGGATAACTTGGCCATTGAGTTCCACGGCGCTGCCAAAAGAGGGGAGCTGGAGCCAGATTGATAATTCCGCCACCGTGGAAAGCGCCGGGGCCTGTTTTTCCTGGCCGTTGATGACGAGTCTCATCCCTTCAATCCAGTGGCTTGGAAGCCCCGTTGCAGATCGGCGAGGAGATCGGGTTCATCCTCGATGCCTACGGAAAAGCGCAGCAGGCCATCGGTGATTCCCAGCCGGGCCTTGACCTCAGGGGTCGTGCGGAGATGGCTCATGGAGGCGGGGTGCTGGATCAGGCTCTCCACACCGCCCAAGGACACGCCCCGGGTGATGACCTCCAGGGCTTCGCAGAATCGCTTGCCGGCCTGCAGGCCTTCGCGCAGCTCGAAGCTCAACATGGCGCCGAAGCCGCCCCCCATCTGGCCTTTGGCCACTTCGTGGCCCGGGTGGCTCGGCAGGCCGGGATAGTCCACCCTTCCGACGGCGTTCTGCCACAGTAGCCATCGAGCTAGGCTTTGGGCGGTATCCGAGGCCCGCCGCATGCGCAGGGCCAGGGTTTTTAGGCCCCGATGAAGCAGCCAGGCGGCCATGGGATCCAGGGTGGGGCCCTGCAACTTGGCCACCTGCCAACAGGCCACGAGGTCCGCATCCTTGCCCGCGAGAACCCCGGCGGTGAGATCTGAATGGCCCCCAAGATACTTGGTGCCACTGGAGGCACTGATATCAATTCCCAGCTCACAGGGCTTGGAGGATCGGGCTCGCGAAGGTATTATCCGCGACAGTGCGGATGCCGTGCTTCTGGCCCAGACTCGCGATGGCAGCCAGGTCAGTAATGGCGAGGGTCGGATTGGAGGGCGTCTCGGCCCAGATCATGGCGGTTTTCGGGCGAACGGCCGCTTCCCATTCAGCTGGATCCAGCGTGTTCTGAATCCAGGTGATCTGGAGCCCCCGTCTTTCCTCCCAGCGTTTCAGTAGCTGTTCGGTGCCAAGGTAGATCGCGGCGGGCGCGATGATGTGATCACCATCCTTAAGCAGGGCTTCCAGGAGCGTCGAGAAGGCGCTCATGCCGGAACTGGTGACCAGGGCCCTTTCGGAACCTTCCAGCGAGGCGATAACGGCCTGAACCTCACTAAAATTCGGGTTTCCCCACCGGGTGTAAAAATTCTCCGGTTCAATGCTGGCGGAGAATTCAGCGCCCTCATCGTTTTCCATCAACTGGAACACAGAGGTCTGAAAAATCGGGGTGGTCACAGCCCGAGTGGGGTTGTGGTGCTTCCCGGCGTGGATGGCGGTGGTGGTGGGTCCCCAGGTGTTTTTGGACATGGTTGGCCTCAACACATCAGCATAAACGACAAGCCGGATTCAGTGCTTCCAGAACACGATGGTCAAGGCTCCCACCACCAGCGCGATGAGCACGAGGAAGCGCCAGAGGGTCGGGGGTGTTTCTTGGATGTCGAGGGTGTGGGCCGCCGGATCATTCATGGCGGCGCGGGTGAGCTCATCATCGGGTGTGTCGGTGGGCGGGTTCGGGGCTGGGAAGAGTGGCTCTTCCACCTGGCCGAAGATAATCCGATGAAAACTGTCCTTGGGGTGGACCTCAAGCATTTCGGGGCTTTCGGACTCCATCGCCGGCTCGTTTCCGGATTCCACGTCCGGGTTCTTTGGTTCATTCGTCAAGGACCGCCTCCAGGATTTCGTTTACCAACTGCGGGTTGACCTTGCCATTGCCAGCCTTCATGACCTGGCCCACAAAGAAGCCCTTCAATTTTTCATTCCCAGCCTTCAATCGGGCCAGTTGTTCAGGATGGGCCTGGATCACGCCACGCACCAGGGTTTCGATGGCGCCGCGGTCCGAAACTTGGGCCAAGCCTTGGGATTCAATGATTTGAACCGGCCTTCCTTCATCCCGCATTAGGGCGGGAAAGACCGCCTCCTTAGCCGTGTTCAGGTTAATAGTCCCCGATTCCACCAATTGGATCAGCTCAGCGAGATGGGCCTCCCGAAGGCCCAGCGCACCAATCTCCTTGCCCGTGTCATTGAGCGCGCGGCTTACTTCGCCCAACATCCAGTTGGCGGCCTGTTTGCCATTTGATCCTTTCGCCACCGCTTCAAAATAATCACCAAAGGCGAGACTTTGCAGCAGCATTCCGGCTTCATATTCCGTCAAGCCATAGTCCTTCGTGAATCGATCCTGGCGCGCCTGGGGAAGCTCGGGCAGGAATTTTTTCACTCGACTAATTTCCTCCTCCAAAATAATGAGGGCGGGCAAATCAGGCTCCGGGAAGAAACGGTAATCCATGGCCGCCTCTTTGGACCGCTGAGGTTTCGTCTCGCCCTTTTCAGCGTCCCACCCTCGAGTTTCCTGGGAGAAGGCCTGGCCTTGCTCTAATAGCGCAATGTGGCGGGAGATTTCATGCTCGATGGCCAGCTTCACATAGCGGAAGGAGTTCAGATTCTTTACCTCCACCCGGGTGCCGAAATCCGCTTCACCGGCCCGACGCACGCTTACATTGGCGTCACAGCGGAAAGAGCCCTCCTCCATGTTCCCGTCGCAGATACCCAAGAAAGTGACAAGGCGATGCAGGGTCTTTAGGTAATCCCAGGCCTCGCTCGCCGAGCGAAGGTCGGGTCCGCCGACGATTTCCAGCAAGGGCACGCCCGCGCGGTTCAGATCCACGTAGCTGGCGTGAGTGGAAAGCTCATGGTTGCTCTTCCCGGCATCCTCCTCTAGATGCGCCCGCTCGATGCGGATTCTCACCGGATCGGCGTTTCCACGCACCTCGGGATCCCCAGGGATGCTCACGTGGCCTTCTTCGACCACCGCGACTGGGCCCTGGGTGATCTGGTAGCCCTTGGGTAGGTCCGGGTAGAAGTACTGTTTACGGTAGAAGATAGACTTGGGCTGAATGCGCGCTCCGATGGCCAGCCCCAGGGCCAGGGCCATCCTCACCGCCTCTTCGTTAAGAGCGGGGAGCGCCCCTGGCAAGCCGAGACATATCGGACAGGTGTGGGAGTTCGGCGCCCCGCCGGATTGATTCCGGCAGGCACAGAACATTTTGGACCGCGTCAGAAGCTGGACATGGATTTCCAAGCCGATGACCGCTTCAAAACCAGGCTTCATGTAGAACTCCGAAACTTGAGTATGGACCTTCAGTCAGACCTCGTGGGCGGGCTTTGCCTGCCCACGAGGTGGGGGGTTCCCGGGGGGTACATCGCGAGCAAAGCGAGCAGGCGGTCCCCCCCGGATCCATATCTGGTCAATTCACTTCCCGAGACAAAACCCGCTGAACACCTGATCCAGGGCCGACTCCGCCCTGTCCTCGCCCGTGAGAGCGGCAAACAGCCCCCACATCCCTTGAAGCATCGAAGCCACTAGTTCGGGCGGGCAACCGGTCTCCAGATGGAACAGCAGCTCCAACTGAAGCACCAGCTCCTCCAGCAGCACCCGTTGGCGCGCCGTGGCCAAGGCGCCCAGACAAGCATCGGGGCTGAGATCGCCCAAAAATCGGGATTTCAGGCCCTCCTCAAGCGCCGCAAGGTCGCCCTTACTCGCCGAGACGACGAGTTCGCCGCCAGAAGCCGAAAGCCGAAGCCCAGCAGCCAAATCCCCCATCGTCCGGACCTCCAGCACCTTGCCCTCAAAAGGTGTAAGGCGAGCCAGGATAGGGAGGTCCACAACAGTGTCTGAGGCGGGCACCAGATGCAGGATTAAATCCACCTGCTCCAAAACGGCGCGCACCCGCTCCACCCCCAGGCGTTCCACGGTGTCGGTGGTTTCCCGCAGACCGGCGGTGTCGAAGAGGGTGAGGGGCAGACCCGCCCATTCGGTGCGGACTTCCAGCACGTCCCGTGTGGTGCCAGGGATTTCGGTGACAATGGCCCGATCCTCGCCGGCTAGGGCGTTGAAAAGGGTGCTCTTCCCAGCATTGGGCCGGCCCACCAGAGCCACCTTGATGCCATCCCGCAGCCAGCGAGCGGCTCCAGCCCGGCGCTGTTCCACATGGAACACTTGTCGAAGATTAATTAAATCTTGTTTTAGGCTATCAAGATCAAGGTGGATGCCCTCTTCTTCTCCGTAGTCCACAGCTGCTTCGGCTCTGGCCATCCATGGGACGATGCGGGCCTTGGTTTCCGAAATCCAGGCGGGTAACGCGCCTTGGCGGGCCTGGGCTTGGCAGACCTGCTGGTCTGTGGTGGCGCCGATGAGGTCCCGCAGGGCTTCGGTTTCCAGAAGGCTCTGTTTGCCATTGAGTAAGGCCCGGCGCGTGAATTCACCCGGCTCAGCCAAGCGAATTCCGAGCCTGCCCAAGTGCTCCAGGAAACGGCGCACCAGCAGTGGATTCCCGTGAAGCTGGAACTCCACCAGATCCTCGCCGGTGTAACTGGCGGGCGCTGGGAAATGGAGTACCAGCGCCTGCTCACGATAGCCGTTCCAGCTTAGGTAGCGCAGCGCAGCGTTTCGCGCTGGAGGCAGCTTCACTAGGGGCGCGAGCAAGTCCGCAAGGCGGTCCCCAGACACCCTCACCACGGCCACCGCGCTGGGAAACAGCGGTGTGGCGGGGGCGCAGATGGCTTCGGACATCAGGCCTTGAAGACCTTCAACGTCTTGATATGGCCGATGCCTTCGCTCTCAGTGCTGAGGCCAGGCTCCTGAGAAATGGTCAGATGGACCCAACGGCGTTCACGGGGCGTGAGCCCTGAAAGGGCGAAGCTGCCCAACTCCTTGGCTTTTTCGGCGGCGAAGGCGGCCATGGCTTTCAATTCCTTCATCCGGAAGAGCCGGGTGCCTAGAGGATCCAGGTAGGCGAGCTTGGCGTCCTCCCGCTCCCCTTGGGCCTCGTGGACTAGGAACTGAAGCGCGTCAATGGCGGCCCCCTTGTTGGTCGCCAACCAGGAAACATCGTCGCCCTTCACCAGGATGCGATTAGGGAAAAGAGTCTCATCACCCGAAGGCTCGAAAAGGGCCTCCACCTTTAACCCGAGCTGACTGGCCCAACGGGTAACTTGATCTGGAACCGCATCGAGCGCGAGGGATGATTTGCGCATCAGATCTCCTAGGCCGTGATTTCTTGACCGACGTAATTGCGCTTGATCCACCAGGTCTGTGCTAGCCCCACGATGTTGAAAATGAAGTAATAGAGGCACAAACCCGAAGGCGTCTGGGCGAAGAAGAACGTCATCATCGCCGGCATCAGGAAGAGCATCATCTTCCGCTGGGCGGGGTCGCCCACCGCAGGGGTCACGGCCTGCTGGGCCAGCATGGAGGCCCCCAGCAACACGGGCAGCACGTAGTAGGGGTCCTTGGCGGAGAGATCCTGGATCCACCCCATCCATGGGGCGTGGCGCAACTCGTAAACGGCTTGGAGCATGGACCACAGTGAGAAGAAGACTGGCATCTGGATCAGCATCGGCAGGCACCCGCCCATGGGGTTGTGGTTGTTCTTCTTGTAAAGCGCCATGAGCTCTTTCTGCATCTCGGCTTTTTTAGTCATGTCGCCGCCAAATTTGTCGTACTTGGCCTGCAGGGCCTTTTGATGCGGCTCAAAATCCTTCATGCGCAGCATGTTCATCGTTGTCTTAGTGTTCAGGGGCCACAACAGACCCCTAAGGAGCAAAGTGAACAGGATGATGCTCCAACCCCAGTTGGGGATGAATCGGTGAATCCAATGGAGTACCAAGAAGAGCAGCTTGGCGACGGCGCCAAAAAAGCCGAAGTCCACGACCTGGGTAAAGGGCGCGCCGAAGGCCGCCAGCTGGCCAGTTTCTTTGGGTCCGAGATAAAGCCTGGCGGTGAGGTTCCCGTTCTTGTCGGGGGCTAGGTGGTAGCCGCGCTCATCCCGCTCCGTGACCCGCGGGCTCACATCCCAAAGGGCCGCGAAATAGTGCGTGCGCTGAGCGGATACGCCCTTCTCCAGGCCCGCATCCATGCCCACCAGGCTGGCGGAAGGAGGCATCTCATTGCGCTTGAAGCCCAGGAAACCGAAGAAGGGATCCTTCAAAACACTGGTCCAAGCCACGGCGTTGATCGTCTTGTCATTGAGGGTGAAGACCCGGCCGAGGGACTGCGCTTCTTTCTCATCCGCAGGGCGGTGGATCAGATCCAGGTGGGTGCCCCGGCGAGTGGACCAGCTCACCTCGATGGCGTGGCTGTGCTGTGGGATCGCATAGATCAGGTGGTCGCCTTCGGCGTTCTGAAAATGGACCTTCAGGCCATTCGGAGTTGGTTCTTCGGTGACCTGGTCGAAGCGGGTGTAGAGCACTCCTCCAATGCCTGGGAAGGCTTTGGAAATTTCCTCGCCGTGTTCGTTCTTGACGGCCTCATTGAAAAACTGCGTGCCGTCCTCCCAGGTGGCCTGCACCAGAGCGCCATCCTCAACCCTCCAGGTCAAATGGAGGGAGGAGGCACTTACCGAATGGGTCGCGGACGCTTGGGGCGCTGGATTGGATCTGGCGGCAGGTGTAGAAGCCGACGGCGGCGCCACATGGCTGGACCCAGGACTGGCTTGGATCGAAACGGCGCTCGCTCCAACCGGATTCGCAGCTATTGGGGCGGGCTTGGGGGGATAGAGTTTGCCCATGGCAAAGCTGTAACCCAACAAGAGGGTCATGCTCAGCACCACAAACAGCACAAGGTTACGATTTTTCATAAGGGCTCATCCCAAACGTAAAAGGGCCAGCCTGAGCTGGCCTTCGATAGCAGCGTAGTCCACCTTGCAGCCAAGGGGAGAACCTTTGGCGGGACGGACCCAGAAGATCCAGGACCCGAGGGCCAAGGCGGGGATTTCCTTCAAGATATTCAAAAGGGCCATCCGAGTACGCCGTTTGAACCGGTTGCGCTCCACCGCATTCCCAGTGCGCCGGGGAGCATGAACCAATAGGGCCGGGAGGGCGGAGGTCGACGTGGACCCACGCCATGCACGTACATCCAAGACTGATGATGTCAGCAAAGGCCGTGGCGCTGCCGGGGCGGGCAGCGCATGATCCGAATGGCGGACGACGCTGAAGCGTCGGGCCACCTGCATGGGATCTCTTAAAGCGCGAGGACGTGGCGGCCCTTCGCCCGGCGGCGCTTTAGGACCATACGTCCGTTCTTTGTCTTCATCCGCGACAAGAAGCCATGGGTCTTGGCACGGCGTCGGTTGTTCGGCTGGAAAGTGCGCTTCATGGTCCACCTCGTGGCCTTGGCCCAGGAAAGGACGCAGGCGAACCTTCGAGTCTATTGGGAATCGCTGGTTTTCTCAAGAGGGATTCCCACTTTTCCACCCAGGAACCGGCAGTGTTCTTCGGCTCCGCGGCGGTGCTAGAGTGTCCATCCCGCGCTCAATGATCTTCAGCCCATGGCGGCCCACGCCGCGCTGGGCG
>JANXXC010000207.1 GCA_025350765.1 Holophagaceae bacterium
AGTTCTCACCCTTCGTCGCGGCTATACCCCGGGGGTCACACCCGTTCCCTTACCGAACACGGCCGTTAAGACCCGGAGGGCCGATGATACTGCTCTTCTAAGAGTGGAAAAGTAGGTCGCTGCGACGTTAAATTATGAAAGCCCCCGCCAACGCGGGGGTTTTTTGTATCTACCCGAAGACCCTAGGTGCCCATACGGCAATAGGTTAAACTAAACGATTAATTCCTCCGAGGAGACCATGCCCATCTCGATCCGCCTTCCCGACGACTCTATCCGTGAATTGCCGGACGGGGCCACGGGGACTACCCTCGCGGAAAGCATCGGCCCCCGCTTGGCCGAGGCGGCCTTGGGCATTCGGGTGAATGGTGGCAAAGTCGTGGACCTGTCGACTCCGCTGAACGATGGCGAGAAGGTGGCCATCGCCACCAGCAAAGACCCAGATTCTCTTGAGCTGCTCCGGCATTCCGCGGCCCACCTCATGGCTCAGGCGGCGAAGCGCGTCTTCCCGGAAGTGCGGGTGGGCATCGGCCCGGTCATCGAAGATGGCTTTTATTACGATTTTTGGATCGAAAAACCCTTCACGCCCGAAGATCTCCTGGCCATTGAAGCAGAGATGCGCAAGATCACTGAAGAAGCGCTCCCAGTGGTGCGCGAAGAGATGATGCGCGATGATGCCGTGGCCCGTTTCGAACAAATGGGTGAGCCGCTCAAGGTGGAGATCGTCTCCAGTATTCCGCAAACGGATACCATCTCTGGGTATAGGCAGGGTGAGTTTTATGATCTTTGCCGTGGACCTCACGTCCCCAATACCAACCGAATCAAAGCCTTCAAGTTGTTGCATACCGCCGGAGCCTACTGGCGCGGTGATGAAAAGAACCAGATGCTATGCCGTGTCTATGCGACTGCCTTCCACACCCAGAAGGATTTGGATGAACACCTCCATCGGCTGGATGAAGCCAAGGCCCGCGATCACCGCAAGCTCGGCAAAGAGCTAGGGCTATTTTCCTTTCATCCGGAAGCCCCCGCATCGCCCTTCTTCCATCCAAAGGGCGCGGTGGTTTACAACGAACTCGTCGCCTATATGCGTGAGCTTTATTTGCGCCATGGGTATGACGAAGTGATCACGCCGCAGATCATTGACGTGGCGCTGTGGAAGACTTCAGGGCACTACGACAATTTCCGCGAGAATATGTACTTCACCTCGGTGGATGAGCGGGAGTTCGCGGTCAAACCGATGAATTGCCCCAGCCATTGCATGATCTTCAGCACCGGGAAACACAGCTACCGGGATCTGCCAATTCGGTACGCGGACTTCGGCCGTCTGCATCGCTATGAGCGGTCGGGCGTTACGCACGGGTTGACTCGAGTGCGTACCTTCTGTCAGGACGACGCCCATATCTATTGCGCGCCGGAGCAGATGAAGGAGGAGATGGCCGATTTCCTCGCACTGATCCGAGAGGTCTACGAGGTCTTCGGCTTCACGGAGATGCGCGTGGCGCTTTCCACCCGGCCCGAAAAGCGACTGGGGTCCGACGAGATCTGGGATGCCGCCGAGAATGCGCTTGGGGACGCCATGAAGGACGCAGGACTGGCCTACCACATCAATCCCGGAGAAGGCGCATTCTACGGCCCGAAGATCGAGTTCCAGGTGCTAGATGCGCTCAAGCGACCCTGGCAGTTGGGAACTCTACAGGTGGATTACTCCATGCCCGCCCGCTTCGGACTCAAATTCACCAAGGCTGATGGCACCGAGGAATCCCCCGTGATGCTGCACCGGGCTATGCTCGGCAGCCTCGAACGTTTCATGGGAATCCTCATCGAGCATTGCGCCGGAGCCTTTCCCACCTGGCTCGCGCCGGTGCAGGTGAGCATCCTGCCCATCACGGACAGGGTTCATGATTTCGCCGCGGGCATCGAGAAACGCCTCCGCGCCTTGGGCCTCCGAGTGGAGCTGGACGCCCGCAACGAAAAGGTCAACGCCAAGATCCGCGACGCCCAACTCCAGAAGATCCCTTACATGCTGGTGATCGGGGGTCGAGAGGCGGAAGCTGGCACCGTATCCGTCCGCCACCGTCATAAAGGCGACCAGGGCGTGCTGTCCGTGGATGCTTTCCTGGCGGTTATCCAGTCTGAAATTCAAGGGCGCGCGCGATAATTTCAGAAAAGATGGTTGGAAAGGGCATGCGTCCTTGATAAACTTGTCGTTCTTTGTGTTAGTCCCCTATGGAGGTTTGCCATCCGGTCCCTTGAAACGCGCATCAACGACGGCATCCGTACGCCCGAAGTCCGAGTCATCGACGAAGACGGAACGCAACTTGGAGTCATGCCGCCGCATCAGGCCATCCGCATCGCCGAAGAAAAAGGCCTGGACCTCGTGGAAGTATCCCCCACAGCCCAGCCGCCGGTTTGCAGGATCATGGACTACGGCAAGTACAAGTTCATGGAGGCCAAGCGCGAACACGCTGCAAGGGCCAAACAGAAGAACATCGTCGTCAAGGAAGTCAAATTCCGCCCCCGCACCGATGACCATGATTTTGAATTCAAGGTCAAGCACATCCTCCGGTTCCTGGAGGAAGGCGATAAAGTGAAGGTGGTGGTGATGTTCAGAGGACGCGAAGTAGTCCACCGCGACATTGGTTTCCGGATTTTCGAAGACGTGTTCAGCCGCATTTTAGACAAGTGCATCATCGAAAAACCCGCAGGAATCGACGGCCGCGACATGCACGCCATCGTCGCCCCTCGATTGGTCGAAGTCCCCAAGAAAGTCAAGGCTCCCAAAGCCAAGGAAACTGAAGCAGTCCCAACGAACGAGGTCCAAAATGCCTAAGCTCAAGACCCACAAGGGCGCCCAGAAGCGATTCAAGAAGACCGCCAGTGGTCGCTTCAAGCGTGGCTGCTCGCATCAGCGCCACATCATGACCAGCAAGTCGCCCAAGCGGAAGCGTCAGCTGGATATGGGCGCCATGGTGAGCAAGTCCGACACCGCTCGAGTTGCGGACATGCTGCCTTACGCCTGAGTCTAGGTACGAGGATCCGTCCTTCAGCCTCGCACCTTGTACCTCACAACCCCGGCGATCCGACGATCGCCCCCGATGTGGCTTTCAAAACTCGCCTGAGTTGCCACGAGGAAAGGAACACCCATGACACGCGTCAAACGTGGACCCAAACGAGTTCAACGCCGCAAGCGAATGCTCAAGTTCGCCAAGGGCTTCTACGGCGCCAAATCTCGCCTGTACCGCTCTGCCAAGGAAGCCGTCGAAAAGGCCCTCGGCTATGGCTACCGCGATCGCAAGGTCAAGAAGCGCGACTTCCGGAAGCTCTGGATCGTGCGCATCAGCGCCGCCGCCGTGCAAAACGGTATGTCCTATTCCAAGTTCATGGGCGGCCTGAAGAAGGCCAACGTGGATCTGGATCGCAAGATTCTTGCGGACCTCGCCGTCCGCAATCCCGAGGCGTTTAGCAAGCTCGTGGCTACGGCCAAGGGCTGATCGAAACCCCTCGAAGAAGACCCGAAAGGCCGCGACAGCGGCCTTTCTTTGTATGAGGCACCCATGGACGCTTTGGACTTGAGCCTGTTGCCGCAAGAAATCGTGGTGGCCAATGAGCGCTTTCCCGCTGAGCTGGCCGCCTGCTCGGACCTGGACGCGCTGAACCGCCTGAAGGGCGTCTACACGGGTCGTGAGGGCAGTTTCGCCGTTAAGCTGATGGAAAAGTTGAAGTCCGCGCCGAAGGAGCGGAAACGCGACCTGGGCGCGGCCATCAATAGTCTCAAGAGCACCTGGGAAGAAGCCCTCAAGGCCAAGCAGGTCGATCTAGAGGGAATGAAGAAGAGCCTCGAAGCCGCCAAGAACCTTTGGGACACGACCCTTCCGCCCCCCGTCCCGCCCATGGGCGCGCTGCATCCGCTGGATCGCCTCATGGCCCGCCTCGTGGAGGTATTCCGCCCCCTCGGCTACCACGTCGAAGAGGGCCCCGAGGTCGAGACCGAAGAGCACAATTTCGATGGCCTCAACATTCCCGAGGATCATTCCGCGAGGGGCACCGCCGACACCTTTTACCTCGCCGCCCATCCGCAATTGCTGTTGCGGACGCACACAAGTCCCGTGCAGGTGCGGGTGCTAAAGCGACTGGCGACGGAGCTTGAAAAGAGGAACGGCATTCGTTTTCTCGCGCCAGGCCGCGTATACCGCAAAGACGAAATTGATCCCACCCACTCGCCCATGTTCCACCAGGTCGAAGGCATGTTGGTCGGCAAGGGCATCGGCATGCACCACCTCAAGGGCACCCTGGCCTACGCCATGAAGGCGCTCTTCGGCGAGGGCGCGGATGTGCGTTTCCGCCCCAGCTACTTTCCTTTCGTGGAGCCAGGCAGCGAGATGGACGTGCGTTGCCCGCTTTGCGGTGGCGCGGGCTGCCGGGTATGCAAAGGCAGCGGTTGGGTAGAGATTCTCGGGGCGGGTCTCATCCACCCCAATGTGCTGCGATTCGCGGGTATCGACCCGGACATTTGGAGTGGATTCGCCTTCGGCATGGGCGTAGAGCGCACGGCCATGATGGTGAGCCAGACACCTGATCTGCGGCTCTTCTTCGAGAACGATCAACGATTTCTCAAATTGATGGGAGGGCTGGACTGATGCTTATTTCGCTTAAAGCTCTCCAGCTTGAACTGCCAGCGGTGGCGAAACCCGCGTTGAAGGATCTCTGCGAAATTATCGCTTCGCTGGGATTTCCCGTCGATGGCGTTGAGCAGGGCCTGGAGGGTCCGGTACTGGATGTGGACATCACCGCCAACCGCGGCGATGTCATGAGCCACCGCGGGCTGGCGCGGGATCTCGCGGCCAAACTCGGACAGGATCTTTCACCGGTTGAGCTGGACCCTCTGGAAGAAGGCGAGGCCTTGGTATCTGTGCGCCTCGAAGCCGACGCCTGCTCGCTCTACGCCACGGCGGTACTTGCCCTTGGCGCCGTGCAGAGCACGCCGCCGGAGGTGCGCGCCTTCCTCACAAGCCTAGGTTCCAGTCCCAAGGATCTGGCCGCGGTGGATGCCTCCAATGAATTGCTACATCGCTATGGACAACCCACCCACGCATTCGACGCGGACAAACTGCAGGGTGGCATCGTGGTGCGCTGGGCGAAGGTGGGCGAGAAGGTGGTGACGCTAGATGGCGTCGAGCGCGAACTCGGAGGCACGGACTTGGTCATCGCCGATGACAGCGGCGCCATCGCCTTGGCGGGTCTCATGGGCGGCGAAAGCACCAAGGTGACCGCTGATACCCGGCGGGTGCTCCTAGAATCAGCCTGGTTCGAACCCCGCGTGGTGCGCGCCATGGCCCGTCGCCACGGACTCCACACGGACGCCAGCCATCGCTTCGGCCGGGGGGCCGATCCGGGCATGGCTCGCATCGCCCGGGATCTGCTGGCCGCGAGACTTAAGCGATGGGCCTGGGCTTCGGTAGAGGGGGCCTGGACCGAAGGCAGCGGGCCCATCCCCCGCGCAGCCATTTCCCTGACCAAGGAACTGCTCCAGCGCGTCGCGGGAGAACCCCTGCCGCTGGACGATGCTGCGGTGAAGCTGCGGAACCTCGGCTGTGGCGTGGAAGAAAACCAGGTCTCCCTGAGAGCCGTGCCCCCGACCTGGCGCCATGACCTGGCCATTCCAGAAGATTTGGCTGAAGAGGTGCTGCGGCTGCGCGGCTACGACCTTATTCCCTCCTCGCTACCTCCGATGAAGTCCGACCCCGAGCCCCTTTCATCGGCCTATCGTCAGCGCCTGAGCCTATCCCGGCGCCTGGCGGCCCTGGGATTCCATCAGACCGTGACCCTCGGATTCATCAGTCCCGAGGCAGACGCGCGATTCGCCACCACGCCCCCCGAAGGCCGCACCATCGGCAATCCGCTGGGCTACGAGTACTCCGTGCTGCGGAGTTCCCTCCTGCCCTCCTTGGTCCATGCGGCGGAAAGCAACCTGCGGCAAGGTGCGCGGGAAGTCCGGCTCTTCGAAATCGCGCCCACCTTCCACGCCACCCCCGACGGCCCTGAGGAGAGGTCGACCCTGGGCATTGTGTGGGCTGGAGAGACCGGAGGCCAGGATCCCTTGACGCCCCAAGGTCCCGCGCATCCTGCGGCCCTTCAGGGCGTACTGGCAGCTCTCGGGTCCTCAGATGCCCAATGTGAAGTGAGATCCTTAGAGGGTGGCATCTTGGTGGCGGAGCTATGTATTGGGTCGATCCCCGCCGAAGCCGAACGCGTGATCCCTACTTTCCAGGGCTTCAGCCGTTTTCCGGCGGCCGAGCGGGATCTCTCCTTGGTGGTGCCCCTGGACCTGCCCTTCAGGCGGCTGGCGGAGGCCATCCAGAGGGCTTTGATGGGAACGCCCCTCCAATCCCTCACCTGTGTGGACATCTATCGAGGGAAGGGGCTGCCAGAGGGGCGACAGGCCTGGCTGCTGCGCCTGACCTTCCAAGGGGATCGCACCTTCACCGGAGTCGAGGTTGATGGGTGGGTGGGCTCGGCCTTGGAAGCCGCGAGGTCCCTGAAAGCGGAGCTCCGCGGCTAAACTAACTTCCAAGGTGTCTAAAATGGATTTGCTCAAACAGCTCGAAGGCAAGCTCCAGTCCCTGGTCCAGCAGCGCAACGAGCTGCGGGAGCAAGTGGCGGCGCTCAAGGCCGAAGCCGAGGAGATGAAAGCCGAAGGGCTCCAGGAGGACGAAGAGCTCCACTTACTCCGATCCCAGGTGGATACCCTGACCCGGGACAAAGAGGCCCTCGTGGCGGAGCGTGAAGCGATGAGCTCCCAGGTGGCGGGCATCCTCAAGCTGGTGGAGGACCTGAAATGAAGCCCCCAGCCATCCGCATTCCTGCGGGCAGAGTCTCCCCCATCCCACGCAAGCCCAAGCCCCACGATGTGGAAGTGGAAGTGCTGGGCCGAAGCCTAATGGTCCATACCTTTGAATACGGCGATTCCCTGTCGAGGGCCAAGGAAGTTCTGGAAAGCGGCTTTCACGACATGGAGGAGGCCTATGCGTTAACATGGGGGAGTTCCCCTTCGGCGCTGGACTCAACCACCTGGCTGCTGATGGGGGCCCTGAACCTGGCGCATCGTGTTGCGCAATTGGAACAGGAAGCCACCC
>JANXXC010000220.1 GCA_025350765.1 Holophagaceae bacterium
TAGCGGACGCCATGGGCCCCATGGCCGACGCGGTGCGGGCCCAGTATTCCCTCAGCAATGCCATGGCGACGCTGCTGACCTTCTTCGTCTTCATCGCCTTCGCCCTCTTCAGCGTTCCCGGCGGCGTGCTGGCGGCCCGCATCGGCAAGAAGAAACTGCTGATGCTCGGCCTAGGACTCAATGCCCTGGCCGTGCTCGTGCCTTCCCTCGCTGCCCCCAGCTTCGCGCTGCTATTGGCCTGCATCTTCCTGCTGGGCGTGGGCACCACCTTCCTCCAGGTGGCGGGCAATCCCATCATGCGGGACGTAAGCGGAGAGGGGGCCTACTCACGCAACCTCAGCTTCGCCCAATTCATCAAGGGCATCGGCAGCTCGGCTTCGAGCTACCTAGTGGGCCTCGTGGCCCTGCTTCCGCTCCTGGGTGGCCTGAAATGGCGCGGTGTCTTCCCCGTCTTCTTCGTCCTGATGGCCATGACTCTGCTGGCGGTGAGCACCCTCCAGGTGGATGAGGCCAAGGCAGAGGAACCCCCGAGCATTGGCAGCAGTTTGGGGCTATTGAAAGAAGGCCCCTTCCTGCTGGCGGTCATCGGCATCTTTCTCTACGTGGGCGCCGAGGTCTGCATGGCCCGCTTCCTCAAGCCCACGCTGACGGGTTTCGGCTTGGCCGAGGATCGCGCCGCGCTATTGGGCCCCACCCTCTTCTTCGCGAGCCTGACCTTCGGGCGGCTGGTGGGCAGCGGCGTGCTGGGCTTCATGAGCCCCCGCGCCTTCTTCCGTCTTTCCGCCGCCTTGGGCTTGGCGGGGGTCGTCGCCATGATGGGTGGCGGGAAAGCGCTTTCCTTGATCGGCGTGCTGGCCTGCGGCATGGGCTTCGCCAATATCTGGCCCTTGCTCTTTTCCCTCACCGTAGAGGAACGGCCCGAGCGCGGCGCCGAGCTGAGCGGCCTCATGTGTATGGCCATCTCCGGCGGCGCGGTAGTGCCGATGCTCATGGGCCGAATGCTGGATCAAGGCCTGCAAGCTCTGGCCTTTCTGGTGCCCGCGGTCTGTTTCGCGTTCCTGCTGTTCCTCGCCCTCTCCGGGCCCAAGCGCGCGGAGGCCTAGGTGGGGGCTCCGCACGATTCCCGCACCGTCCTCACCTTGGACGCCGGGGGCACGAACTTCGTCTTCGGCGCCATCCGCGACAATGAGGAGGTCATCGAACCCATCTGCCTGCCTGCCATGGGCCATGATCTCAGGGCCTGCCTAGCCAACATCGAGGAGGGCTTCGACCGCGCGAAGGCTGCGGCGGGCTCCGTGGCGGCCATCTCCTTCGCCTTCCCGGGCCCCGCCGACTATCCCGTGGGCATCATCGGCGATCTGGGCAATCTTCCCGCATTCCGCGGCGGCGTGGCCCTGGGGCCCATGTTGGAGGGGCGCTTCGGCGTGCCGGCCTTCATCAACAACGACGGTGATCTCTTCGCCTATGGCGAGGCCCTGGCGGGTTTCCTTCCGGAAGTGAACGCCGCGCTGGAAGCCAATGGCAGCCCCAAGCGCTACCGCAACCTCATCGGCCTCACGCTCGGCACGGGCTTTGGGGGCGGTCTCGTGCGCGACGGGAGACTGATCATCGGCGACAACAGCGCCGCGGGTGAAGTGTGGCTGCTGCGGAACAAACTGGACCGCGACTGCTTCGCCGAAGAGGGCGTAAGCATCCGCGCCGTGCGAAGGGCCTACGCGGCGGCAGCGGGACTCTCTCTCGAGGCCACGCCTGAACCCAAGGACATCGTCCGCATCGCGGAAGGAGCGATGCCCGGCGATGCCAAGGCTGCCCGCGAAGCCTTCCGTCGCCTGGGCGAATCGGCCGGCGATGCGGTGGCCAATGCCCTCACCCTCTTCGATGGCCTGGTGGTGATCGGAGGCGGTCTATCGGGCGCGGCGCCCTTGTTCCTGCCTGCACTATTGGAAGAGCTGAACGGGAAGTTGGCCTCGCTTGAAGGCGGATCCGTGGACCGTCTGGAACTCAAGGCCTTCAACTTAGAGGAGCCCTCGGAGAAAGCTGCCTTCCTCCGCGGTGGCACCCGCCAGGTCACTGTGCCCGGCACGGAGCGGAGCGTGGCCTACGACCCCCAAAAACGCACGGGAGTGGGATTGTCCCGCTTGGGCACGAGCCGCGCCGTGGCGCTGGGCGCCTACGCCTTCGCCCTTCAACAGCTCGACCGCCCTTGACCCTGCTTTGACTTGGAGACCCTCATGCGACGCCTGATGCCCCTTCTCCTCAGCGCCGGCATGCTCATGGCGGGTGACCCCGCCAAACTCGTGAATCCCTTTATTGGGACCGGAGATCTGGGCCACACCTTTCCCGGGGCCACGCTCCCCTTCGGCATGGTTCAGCCCGGCCCGGACACACGGCTCCGGGGCTGGGGGAGTTGCGCGGGATATGTGCACAGCGACTTGGTGATCTTCGGATTCTCACAAACCCACTTAAGCGGCACGGGCATTCCCGACTATGGCGACATCCTCCTGCTCCCGGCCACCGGACCCGTGAAGGTCAAGAACGGCTACCAGGGCACCAGCGAGGATGCGCCCGGCTTCGATCCAGCGGGTTACGGCTCTCATCTCGATCGAGCCACCGAGAAGGCCGAGCCGGGCTACTACGCCGTGACCCTGAGCGACTACGGCGTGCGGGCGGAGCTCACCGCCACCAACCGGGTGGCCCTCCATCGCTACACCTTCAGGAAGGGCGGCGACGCCCACATCCTCTTGGACCTCACCCATCACGACCAGGTGCTGGCCAGCAGCCTACGGATCGTGGATGACCACACCATCGAGGGCCTGCGCCGCTCCAAGGCCTGGGCTCAGGACCAGCCTGTCCATTTCGTGGCCACCTTCAGCCGGCCGGTGAAGGCCGAGCTCGCCGTGGATGACCAATTGAGGCCGGGGCTGCGGGAAGCCTCGGGCGTCAATGTGAAGGCCGTCCTGCGCTTTGAGGCGAAGCCGGGAGAGCAGGTGCTGGTGAAGGTGGCTCTCTCCGCCGTGGACATCGCCGGCGCCAAGAAGAACCTCACCGAATTGACCGGCTGGAATTTCGGGAAGACCCGCGCCGCAGCACGCCAAGCCTGGAATCGCGAGCTTTCCAAGATCGAAGTGGAAGGCGGCTCGGCGGAGCAGCGGACCGTTTTCAACACGGGCCTCTACCACGCCCTGATCCAGCCCAATACGTTCCAGGACTTGGATGGACGCTACCTGGGCCGGGATCTGAAACCCCACCAAGCCAAGGGCTGGACCCAGCACACGGTGTTCTCCCTCTGGGACACCTATCGCGCGGCGCACCCGCTCTACACCCTGATCGAACCGAAAAAGGACCTCGACTTCGTGAAGACCTTCCTGGCCGAGTATCGGGACGGCGGCCGCCTGCCGGTATGGGAGCTGTGGGCCAACGAGACCAACTGCATGATCGGCTACCCCGCCGTGCCCGTGATCGTGGATGCCTGGATGAAGGGAATCCGGGGCTTCGATCCCGAGCTCGCTCTGGCGGCCATGAAGCACAGCGCCGAAGAGAATTTCCGGGGGCTGGAGGCCTACCGCGCCCACGGGTACATCTCAGCGGACGCGGAGCCCGAGAGCGTCTCCAAAACCTTGGAGTACGCCTACGACGACTGGTGTATCGCCCAGTTCGCCAAATCCATCGGCAAGCTTGAGGACTACCGAACCTACAGCCAGCGCGCTCAAGGCTGGCAGCACCTCATGGACAAGGAGGGCTTCTTCCATCCCCGCGCCAATGGCGCCTGGTTGGAGCCCTTCAATTTGAACGCCGTCACCTTCCATTTCACCGAGGCCACGCCCTGGCAGTATGCCTTCTCGGTGCCCCAGGATATGGACGCCTTCGTGGGCCGTCTGGGTGGCCCCGAAGCCCTGGAAAAGCGCCTGGACGGGCTCTTCGCGGCTTCCTCGGCCATCGAGGGCTGGGAGGAAGAGGACGTGACCGGGCTGGTGGGCCAGTACGCCCACGGCAACGAGCCCAGCCACCACATCGCCTACCTCTACGGCTTCGCCGGCAAACCGTGGAAGACCCAGGCCCGGGTGCGGCACCTCATGAAGACCATGTACTCCGACAAACCCGATGGCCTGGCGGGCAACGAGGACTGCGGGCAGATGAGCACTTGGTACGTGCTCAGCGCTCTGGGCTTCTACCCCGTGTGCCCTGGCTCCACGGACTACGCCATTGGATCGCCCCTCTTTGATAAGGCCACGATCCGACTGGAGAAGGGCAAGCGCTTCGTGATCAGCGCGCGAAACAATGGCGAGGGCCGGCCCTATATCCAATCCGCGAACTTGAATGGGCAGAAATTTGGAAAATCCTTCCTCAATCACGCCCAGATCCTTCAAGGCGGCGAACTGGTCTTCGAGATGGGGGACCGGCCTTCCCCTTGGGGCAGCGCCGAGGCCGATCGTCCCCACAGCCTCATGGCAGACCAAGTCGTCGTACCCGCGCCCACCACTGGCGGCGAGGCCCTCTTCCAGGGGCAGACGACCTTGTCTTTGACCGGGGCCGATGCTTCGGACCGCCTCCACTTCACCCTGGACGGCAGCGAACCTACGGAGGCCTCGCCGGTCTACACCGCGCCCCTGGCCCTGGACCGCAGCGTCAGATTGCGATTCCGCGCCCTCCGGGGCGGGGCCTGGAGCCCCGCAGTAGAGGCTCACTTCACTAAATTGCCCGACTGGCCCAAGCTCCACTTGGAAACACCCATCCATCCTACCTTCCGTGCCAGCGGACCCCTGGCCCTCATCGATGGCGTGCGCGGCACCAAGGATTTCCGTGCCGGGAACTGGCAAGGGTTCGCCGGTGAAAATCTGAAGGCAACTTTAGACTTTGGCGCGGCGAGGGACCTTCATCATCTGACTATTGGTTTCATGCAAGACCCCTACACCTGGACCTACTTTCCCCTCGATGTGAGCTTTGAAACTTCGGAGGACGGGCTGGCCTGGGTTCCCGCAGGCAGGCTGGTGACGCCCGCGGAATTAAGAAAATACGGGCCCCACCTCCACGATGGAAAGACGGAGGTGCACGAGTACTCCTTGGATCTCAGGGTCCGCGCCCGATTCGTGCGCGTGGTGGCCACGTCGCCCATCACCATTCCCAAGGGCTCCTGGCGGGAGGGGCGGACCTGCTTCATCTGCGCGGATGAATTCAAGGCGGAGTGAACATGAGTTTTAAATCTCTGCTGATGGCCTGGGCTTCCTTGACGCTGCTGGCCTCGCCTCCCAAGGGTCTGACCCGCTTCGTCAATCCCTTCATCGGCACCGGCGGCCACGGCCACACCTACCCGGGACCGAGCCTGCCCTTCGGCATGATCCAGCCGGGCCCCGACACGCGGCTGGAGGGCTGGGACGGTTGCTCGGGCTACCACCACGACGACCGGCGGATCTTCGGCTTCAGCCATACCCATTTAAGTGGAACCGGCGTCTCGGACTACGGCGATCTGCTCATCATGCCCACCACCGGCGAGCTGCGTTTCCACAATGGCGCAGACGGAAAGCCCGGATATGCATCCACCTTCCGCCATGAACTCGAGGCGGCCCATCCCGGCTACTACCGCGTTCGTCTGGAAGATTGGGGCGTCAGCGCGGAGCTCACCGCGACCCTGCGCACGGCGCTCCACCGTTTCAAGTTTCCCAAAGGAAAGCCCGGCCAGGTGGTGATTGACCTCGTCCATCGGGACGAGGTGCTGGCCTCGAGCCTACGCTTCGTGAACGACCACGAGATCGAAGGCCTGCGCCGCTCAAGGGCCTGGGCCCAGGATCAGCATTTCTACTTCGTGATGCGCTTTTCCAAGCCCTTCAAGACCCATGGCATCGCCCTTCAGGATCGGGTTCAGCGGGGAATGGAGTCCGCGGAAGGCAAGGGGATCAAGGCCTTCGCTGGTTTTGGCGACGAAGGTGGCGAGGTGATGGTGAAGGTGGGCATTTCCGCCGTCAGCATCCAAGGCGCTCGCAAGAATCTCGATGCCGAGCAGCCCCGCTGGGATTTCGAGAACTTGCGGAAATCCGCCGAAGCGGCTTGGGAAAAGGAACTCTCCGCCATCCAAGTGGAGGGCGGCAGCGCGGATAAGCGGACCATTTTTTACACCGCGCTCTACCACGCCTTCCTCAACCCCAACACCTTCATGGACGTGGACGGCCAGTACCGCGGCCGGGATTTGAAGATCCACCGCGCGGAGGGCTTCACCTATCACTCGGTCTTCTCGCTGTGGGACACCTTCAGAGCCCTGCATCCGCTGCTCACCCTCACCCATCCCCAACGCAGCTCCGACTTCGTGCGCACCTTCCTTCGCCAGTTCCAAGAGGGCGGGAGGCTACCGGTGTGGGAATTCGCGGGCAATGAAACGGATTGCATGATCGGCTATCACGCGGTGCCGGTCATCGCCGACGCGGTGATGAAGGGCGTCAGCGGCCTCGATGAGGCGGGTCTCGAACTCGCCCTCGAAGCCATGCGCCACAGCGCCGAGGAGGATCGCCTGGGCTTAAAAGCCTACAAGGAATTCGGCTACGTCCCCGCGGATCAGGAGGGCGAAAGCGTCTCCAAGACCCTGGAGTACGCCTTTGACGACTGGTGCATCGCCCAGGTGGCGTTGAAGCTCGGGAAATCCGAGGTGGCCGCCCACTACCTGCGTCGGGCCCAGAGCTACAAACAGCTCTTCGATCCCGCCACGGGCTTCATGCGCGCGCGGATGGAGGGCCAGTGGTTCAAGCCCTTCAATCCCTCCGAAGTGAACTTCAACTACACCGAGGCCAACGCTTGGCAGTACAGCTTCTTCGCGCCCCAGGACATCGACGGCCTCATGCGCCTCCACGGCGGCCCGGAACCCTTCGCAAAAAAACTCGACGACCTCTTCACCGCGGAATCCAATATCGCCGGCACCCAGCAGGCGGACATCACCGGCATGGTGGGCCAGTACGCCCAGGGCAATGAGCCCAGCCACCACATGGCCTACCTCTATGCCTTCGCGGGCCAGCCCTGGAAGACGCAAAACATGGTCCGCCACCTGCTGGACACCATGTACAAGAACGATCCCGATGGCCTCATCGGCAATGAGGACTGCGGACAAATGAGCGCCTGGTACGTGCTCAGCGCCCTGGGCTTCTACAGCGTCACCCCCGGCAGCAATCAATACGTCATCGGCACGCCCCTCTTCCCCAAGGCCACGCTTCATTTATCGAGTGGGAAACGCTTCGTGATCCGGGCGCCCAAGACTTCCTCGAAGTCCTGCTACATCCAAGGCGCCACCCTGGACCAACGACCCTACGAGAAGGCTTTTCTGGATCACGGGGCCATCCTCCGCGGTGGGGAATTGCGCTTCACCATGAGCCCCTCGCCCAACAAGGCCTGGGCTCAAAAGGGCCTGCCCAGGACCGCCATCCTGGGGCCCCTCATCATCCCCGCTCCCTTCGTCGCCTCGGGGGATGGCTCCTTCAAAGGCGCCACTCAAGTGGATCTCGGCGACGCGGAACCGAGCGCCGAGATCCACTACTCCTTGGACGGCCGCATCCCCGGCGCGGACTCGCCCCGCTACGAAGGTCCCATTTCCATCACCCGTGAAACTCGCCTTCAAGCCATCGCGCTGATGCCGGGTCGAGCGCCGAGCACCATCCTCACCGCGGC
>JANXXC010000122.1 GCA_025350765.1 Holophagaceae bacterium
CCTTTGGTGAACCAGGAACCGATCTTCTTGATCTTGTGCAAGGCCTCCCTTGGTTCCAGCAATTCGAGCAGGATGCGGAAAAAGCGGAGTGTGGCATCCACGCGCATTTCTGTGGTCACATGGAATTCCGGGTCCAGCACCTCGCGGAAGATGAAGGGGTTGTATAGCGCGCCGCGGCCGATCATCACGGCGGCGCAGCCGGTTTCGCGATCCATGCGGAAGGCATCCTCCACGCTCACCACGTCGCCGTTGCCGATGATGGGGAAGCGCACGTTGGCATCCACGGCGCGGGCGATGATGCTCCAATCGGCGCTACCTTCGTACTGCTGAGCGCGGGTGCGGGGATGGATGGCCAGGGCTTCGATGCCCGCCTGCTCGAACATTTTCAGGAAATCCAAAAATTCGCCGCGCTCTTTTTGCGAAGCATCCCAACCCGCGCGCATCTTCACCGTGACGGGAATTTTAACGGCCTTCACCATGGCGGAAACACAGGCCTCTGCGAGCTTCACGTCCCGCAGCAGGGCCGAGCCCGCGCCGCCCTTCGTGACGTTGCTGGCGGGGCAGCCCATGTTGAGATCCACCATGTCCGCGCCAGCCTCTTCGCAGAGCCGCGCGGTTTCCGCCAGCACGTCGGGATTGCCGCCGGAGAGCTGCATGGAATAGGGATGTTCGCCGGTGCTGGCCATCATCTTCTCGGCTTTTCGCGCGGAGCGGATGAGCGCTTCGGAGGAAATCATCTCGCTCACCACCAGACCCACGCCACCGATTTCCTTGATGAATTTGCGGAAAGGCTGATCTGTGATCTCGTGCAGCGGTGCCATCACCAGCCGGGGGCTGATCTCCATATCGCGGATGAAAAAGGATCCATGGGGGAAGGTCACAATAGCGCTCGCTCCAACGCCCCAGAATAAGGTCAATGCTGGAAAAACTCACGGACTCATCTATCGGAACCTGGTTATCGGTATAACACAGCCAATTCTCACTCGCCGTCGAAAAGCTGGGACACGGAGAACACGGAAAAATGATCGGAGGACACGGAGGGAGTCGTCCGGTGGCACGCTAGGGGCGCCCGCGACGCGCCTGAGGATGTGGGCGCGACCGCCGACTCGCCAAAAAAAGCGATCGTGGTCGCGCTCACATCCAATGCCCCATGCTGGACGCGGCCCTGAACTTGAGTTTCCGTGGTCTTCCGTGGGATTTCCGCGCCTTCTGTGTTTCGCTTTTGACTGAGGGAAGCAGCTAATTAGGTAAATCCAGTCCGCCAAAAACTCACGGATTCATCGGCCCCATCACCCCTTCTTCCGCTTGAAGAGATTCTTGAAGAATTTTTTCGCCTTGCTCTCATCCTCGGGTTTGCTCCCGCGCGCCACGCTTTTATGGGAAGTCTGCCGTTGCAGGCGGATGGTTTCAGGAAGGGGCTGATCCCTCTCGACCATGGATGACCAGGGATGGAAGCCGGCCTTCTGCACCTTGAGGTTGTGCGCGCCTTCGCCCGGAATGGCAAGATCCTCCAGCGGCGTCTCCCCTGCCGGATTGCCGTCCAGGAATACCGCTGCGCCCACGGGGTCGCTCACGACGCGGATGTGATAGGGCGAAGCCGTGAGATGAATGCGCAGCTCATGTTGATCCGGCTCCAGATCACAGTCGTAGGAAAGGAATCCCTGCTTCAGCAATCTCAGGCGATGAACGCGGCCGGTCAGACGGAGCTCACGCACTGGCGTTTCTCCAATGGGCTTGCCATCCGCCAGAACGACTGCCCCGGGGGGATCCGAGATCACCGTGAGAATGCGCGTGGGAGACGCGAACCAGAACCAGGCCGCCACGGTTCCCAGCAATAGCACGAGGCCTCCGGCCATCCAAAACCTGCGGCGAGAAGTCGTTTCTTCCACGGATTCGATGGTAGGAAGGGCCGTCACCATCGGCGCAGATAGCGTGGTGGTGCCCAACTGCAACCGGGCCCGGGCGCGGACTTCCGGTTCCATCGGCAGGGCCTCTACCAGGTCGGCCATGAAGGTTCCAAGATCGGGGGGGCGACGTGCCGGATCCTTGTCGAAGGCCCGCGCGAAAAGATCCTTCAGGGACGCCGCCATGCCCTCAGGAAAGCGCGGTGCTTCATGGGCGATGAGAAAAAGCGTGGCGCTGATGGTTTCACCGGGGAAGGGAGGCACGCCTGAAATGCATTCAAAGGCCGTGACCGCGAAGGCCCAACGGTCAGTGGCGGCGCTGGCCCGGCCTCCCGCCAGCAGTTCGGGCGCGGCGTAAGCCGGAGTGCCCAGATAGGCGACGGTGGCGGTGACCGCGAGATCGTCATCCTTGGCGATGCCGAAATCCATCAACTTGAGACGACCGTCCCTCGTGATGAGAAGGTTCTCCGGCTTCACATCCCGATGCACGATGTCGGCGCGATGGGCGGCTTCCAAGCCGCTGCGGAGCTGCCCCAGAATGGCGACGGCCTCCTCCGGAACCAAGGGCCCGCGCCGAAGCCGATCCCGGAGGTCCTCGCCCTCCACGTGCTCCATGGCGATGAAAGGGCCAATTCCCGGCTCCTCCCCCACGTCGAACACCATGACGATGTTCGGATGGTTGAGGCGCGCTGAAATCTCCGCCTCCCGCTGGAAACGCCTAAGTCCATCCCGCCGTGACAGGGCCGCGCCCCGCACCACCTTGAGGGCTAGGCCTCGCTTCAGCAGCGGGTCTTCCGCCAGGTACACCACGCCCATGGCGCCTTCGCCCAGCGTGCCCAGGACTCTGTAGCGGCCAATGGTGGTGGGGTCAAGGCTCATGGAGCCTCAGGATTTCATGCGATTCAAACGGCGCGCGGATTCCAGTACCGAAAGGCGGAGCAGCAGTTTCAGCCTCTGGCGCACGTCCCCGGCATCGGGGTTCTTGCCCAGGAATTCAGAGGCCCCGCAGGGCTCATCGTTCAATTCGGATTTCAGATCTGCTTCTGCCACCAGCATGAGGATGGGCAAGTGCTCCGTGGCTTCGGAGGCTCGGATGCGCCGGGAAACCTTCACCGCGTCACCCTCAACGGAAGTGTGCTCCAGGATCAGCAAATCCGGCAGCAGCTCCGATTCCAAAGCCTCGGAAATGGAAGCCAATCCGTCGAAGGATTTGGCTGAATACCCTTCCCGCTCCAATTGGGAGATGAGCCGCAATCGGAGCGAGGCATTGCCGCAGGTGATCCACACCATGGGTTTGAAGGCCGAATCCCGGCTCAGGGGTTCGTCCGCCGGAACGGCGGCCCCCAACTCCCGTTCCAGGCTCCGCACGAGCAGAAGCGAGGAAAGCCTCGTCTGCAGCTCGGTGATGGAAGGTGGTTTATGCATATAGCTGTCGGCGCCCGCGGCAAAACTGCGCTCCTTGGCATCGCGCCCGAGGGCCGTGAGCAACACCACCGGCACGCCCTTCATCGAAGGGAGCTGTTTCATCCAAGTGCAGGTCTCGAAGCCGTCCATGCCCGGCATCACCACGTCCATGAGCACCAAGTCGGGTTTCACCTGAGGCACCATCTTCACGGCTTCCTCGCCGTTGGTGGCGGTCACCACGTCACAGCCCAGGGTTCGGACGTGGGCTTCGAAGAGCCGGCGCATAAAGGAATCATCATCCACGAGCAGGACCTTGCTGGACGAGAGATCGTGTCCAGCGCCAAGGATGATACCCATGCGAAAACCCCTTCCGATTCGTTGATTTCCATTGATTTGTGAATGCCTAGCTCCCGGTGATGTAAATGCGGTTCTTCCCCAGACGCTTGGCCTCCAGCAAGGCCTGGTCGGCCATTTGAAGGAGAGCCTCGGAATCCGCGCCCACGTTCACCAATCCAGGGAAACCAGAGATACCGCCGCTGAAAGATAGGTCGAAAGGCTTCGCGGCAACCAAGGGTTCCAGCCCCCGGAAGTGAAGGGTGGCGAAGGCCTCCCGGATCGATTCCAGCCGATTAAACGCGCCTTCTTCATCCGAATCCAGAAGGATGGCCCCGAATTCATCGCCCCCCAGACGGCCCAAAATGTCCGTTTCACGCAGATGCTGTTGCAGGTGGCGCGCGAGGCTGCGGATGACTCGGTCTCCCACGGGATGGCCGTAGGTATCGTTGACCGTCTTCAATTGATCGATGTCCAGGATCGCGAGTGCCAGCCTTCCCTGCCGACGTGCGGCCCGGGAGAGTTCGAGCTTGAGCTGATATTTGAAATTCGCATGGTTCAGAAGGCCAGTGAGGCTATCCCGGTTCATATTGGCGCGCAGGATGCGCGCTCGGGTCACTCGCGCGGCCAGCGAAGCCACCAAATGCTCCGGCGAAATGGGTTTTTCCAGGAAATCGTCGCCCCCGAGGGACAGGCCCCGCATCTGGCGGTCCGTGTCGGTCTCCGATGACAGGAACACGATGGGGATGCCCATGAATGCGTCCTGCTGACGGATCACCGTGGCTAGTTCGATACCCGAGCAGCCGGGCATGTAAAGGTCCATCAGGATGAGGTCAGGACGCTCGGTGACCAACGGATTCATGACCTGAAGCGGGTTTCCCACCACGTTCACCTGCATCCCCGACTTGCGCAGCACGTGGGCGTAGTGCGTGGATTCGGTGGCGGAATCTTCGACCATGAGGATGCGATAAGGTTCCGGGCCGCGGTAGCCCACCAGCACTTCCAACCGCGCGATGAGCTGAGACATTTCGAGAGGCTTGGTGAAATAACCCAAGCCCCCGGCTCGGATAGCCTCGAGTCGCGCGCTCAAGTCATCCCGGACAGACATGAAAAGAATCGGAGGGAGGGGCCTCCGCTCCCGCGCCAGCGCCGCAAGAAAGCTGGGTCCAGCCAGGTCCCCTTCGGGATGCATGACATCCATGATGAGCGCCGCCGGCATCTCCCGGTCCAGCGCCGCTGACAATGCTTCCAAGGACTTGCAGTATTCGACGCGATAGCCGTAGCCCTCCAGCTGGAGAATGAGATCACGGGCGAAGAATTCATCGTCCTCCACCACCAGCACCAGGGGCCCCTCATGGGAATCTTGGCGCAAGGGGAATTCGTTCTGGGAAGACAGGTGTGGCGAGAATCGCGCGGCCCGCAGCGCCGCTTCCCGGAGGTTTTCCATGGAACCCCGCACCAAGGCCAAAGGGGCCTTGTCCACCAGATTTTCCTCCAGGGCCCGGGCGCATTCTGAAAGATCTAAGAACCCGAAGGTCCCCGCATTCCCCGCGAGGCTGTGGCATAGGCGGTGAAACAAGGTGAGATCCGCGTCGCCTCCGTCCTGGCTCGCCGAGGCCCACGCGGACTCGATTTCCGCCATCTTTTCAGAAATCACTCCCGCGAAGCCCACCCTCAGCTGACTCAGCTGGGCCTCAATTTCGCGGTGATCCTGAACCACGTCCGCCTCGAATTCTGATGGTTGATTGCTTCTTGTGGATCATACGCATCGGGGCGGCGTTCCGCCAGCCCGTGTGCGATCAGCGGACCTCGAACCCAGCGACGATCCTCGGCATCCGGTCATGGATGTCCAGGAAGTCCGGGGGCGCGGCCACCGTCACCACGTAAAGCGGCCGCCCCGGCGCCGCCTGCAGACTTAGGCAAGCAATGCCCAGCCCCGATTCCAGCTCAAACCAATGACTCTTACCCCCGCGATCCTTCTCCATCCAGCGGGAGGGAAAGAGGGTCATAAGTTCAGGCTCCCAGCGGGTCCAATAGGCCTTGGTCAGACTCTCCGCCCGCGCCCAGCCTCCCTCGGGCCAATCCCCCGCTTCCTCCTTGCGGCGACCCCAGGGGAGCCAGAGATCCTTATCTGAATCCACCCGCAACGCGGCCTTGGGGTTGGGGAAAGTCACGCGGATGATCTCGAAATCCGGCGGCAGCAGGCCCAGGGAGCCCTCCTCGGATTTTCGTTTTAGAAATTCCAGTCCACCGCACATCAGGCCGCCTTCAGCCGTCCTTCAACCACCGCGCCGCTTGCCTGGCGAAGTAGGTGAAGATCATGTCCGCGCCCGCGCGGCGGATGCCCAGGAGCGATTCCAGCACCGTGCGACGCTCATCCAGCCAACCATTCAGGGCCGCGGCCTTGAGCATCGCGTATTCGCCGCTCACTTGGTAGGCCGCCACGGGCAGCGCCGTGTTTTCTCGCACGAGCCGGATGATATCGAGAAAGGGCATCGCGGGTTTCACCATCACGATGTCGGCCCCTTCCGCCTCGTCCAAAGCCAATTCCCGCAAGGCTTCGCGAGCATTGGACGGATCCATTTGGTAGGTCTTCTTGTCGCCGAATTTCGGGCTTGAATCCAAGGCGTCGCGGAAGGGATTGTAGAAGCTCGACGCGTACTTCACGCAGTAGGACAGCAAACTCACCTCTGTGAAACCCCGCGCGTCCAAACCACCCCGGATGGCACCGATGCGGCCGTCCATCATGTCGCTGGGGCTGATAACGTCGGCGCCAGCCTCTGCGTGGCAGAGGGCCTGCATGATGAGGATTTCCACCGTTTCATCGTTGAGGATCTTGCCGTCCCTCACCAGTCCATCGTGCCCATCGCTGTTGTAGGGATCCAGCGCCACGTCGGTGATTACCAACGCCTCGGGGAATTCTTTCTTGAGGGCCCGGATGGCGCGTGGCACCAACCCCGCGGGGTTGTAAGCCTCGCGCCCATCGGAGGTCTTCAGCCCTTCGGTGATAGCGGGGAAGAGATCGAAAGCGCCGACGCCTTCCTTCAAAGCCCCCTCCACCTCGCGCAGCAGGCCCTCCAGGCTCAGGCGAAAACAGCCCGGCATAGACCCGATCTCCTGGTTCTCCGCTCCCTCATGAAGAAAGAGGGGCAGCACCAGATGCTCAGGTCCCAGGTGGGTTTCCCGCGCGAAACCCCGCAAAGCGGCGTTCTTGCGGTTTCGGCGGGGTCGGATGGGAAGGTTCAGGGACATCGAAAGCTCCAGGCTACGGTTCAGAGAATCATGGTCGCGCCTTAGCCGCGCGCCACAAATCGAAAATCCCAAATCCAAAATCGGAAATCCCTAGTCACACTGTTCCCATGAGCGGCAAACGATTCACAGTGGCCATCACCGGTGCCTCGGGTTCGGCCTTTGGCGTGGCGACGCTGCGGCGTCTGGCGGCCAATGACCTAGTGGCGGAAGTCGCGCTTCTGATTTCGCCCACGGGACGCCGGTGCCTGGCGGACGAATGCCGGATGAAGGTCGAGGATCTCGGCGAGCTCTCTCCCAAGATCAAGCATCACGACGAGCGGAATCTTGGCGCGGCCATTTCCTCGGGCAGCCATCGCGCCGATGGCATGGTGGTCATCCCGTGCAGCGCCGGGGCCCTGGGCCGCATCGCTTCGGGCATCAGCGAAAGCCTGGTGAGCCGCGCCGCAGATGTCTGCCTGAAGGAGCGGAATCCCCTGGTGCTCTGCCTCCGCGAGACGCCGTTGAACCGTATCCACCTGGAAAACATGCTGCGGGTCCACGACGCCGGCGCCATCGTCATGCCCATCATGCCGGGCTTCTACACCAAGCCTTCCACCTTCGATGACATCTACGACACCTTCGCCACGCGGGTGCTCGATCAGTTGGGTATTTCCGAAGACGATCCACGGCGATGGAAGGGCTGACTTGGACCTGCCACCTCCCTGCGTAGCCCCTTGGTGGGGCCGCGGCGCGCACCTGCAAACCATCCTGGGAAATCAGTTGCCGTCACCCCAGCCCACGACCCCAGGCCAACCTTTCCGCGTGACCCTGAAGGATGGCGATGCGCTGGCGGGCCGAGCTTGGGCTGGCATCTCGGACTCGGTAGTGCTGCTCTTTCACGGCCTCGCGGGTTCCCATGACGCGGCTTACATGAATCGCGCCGTGCGCTTGTCGCAGAAGCGAGGACATACCGTGTGGGCCATGAATCATCGTGGTTGCGGCGAGGGCCGGGGCCTAGCCAAGGGCACCTATCACAGTGGACGGGCCGATGATTTGGGCGAGGTGATTCGAACCGCGCGGCAGGCTCATCCTGATAAACGCATCGCCGTCATCGGATTTTCGCTCAGTGGAAACGCCCTGCTGCTGAACCTCGGAGAGGGTATCGGCATTTTCGAAAAACCCGACGTGGCCATCGCCGTGAATCCGCCCATTGATCTGGCCCGCTGTGCCTTGCTGCTCAAATCTGGCTTCAACCGCGTCTACGATTTGCGCTTCGTGGTCCGCTGCCGCCGCGCCGTGCGAGAACGCGTGGAGGATGGCCTCATCCCCGACATTTATCCCATTCCTCGCTTCTGCACCCTCACGGATTTCGACGACTATTACACGGCCCCGGCCAGCGGATTCAAGAACCGCGAGGACTACTACGCCCGTTGCTCCGCCGGACCGCACCTGGCGAAAATCAAGACCCCCACCGTGATCCTGATGGCTGAGGATGATCCCTTCGTGGCCGTGGAATCCTTCCGGGATTTCCCCGTCTCCGATGCAATCCACCTTCACATCGAAGCCACCGGCGGCCACATGGGCTACGTGGCCGCGAAGAATCACGGCGACCTCTTTCATCGTTGGCTGGATGGAGCCTTGGGGCACTATCTCGATGCACTGTTGGGTGCTGATCCTAAAATGAACTAAAAAAAAGAGAAGCCACTAAGACACACGAAGGCACACGAAGAAATTGAGGATTTCAAGAAGGGCTCTTTTCCCTCGGTATTGAACCGGCGTTTATTTCTTCACAGCAGTCAGCCTCGATCCCCCCGCCTCCCCGCCTACACTGGGGATATGGGTTCCATCGGTTTCGACACTCCCCGCCCGGCGCAACTGCGGAGGTTCAGGCGCGTCTTTTACACCGCAGGACTGCGGATGCAGAAGGCCCTGGCGGAGCATGTGAAGCACCCGGATCACCCCGATCAGCTCGTGATGCTGGAGCACAATCCGGTCTTCACCTTGGGCCGAAATGCAGTGATGACGGACATCCACGTGAGTCCAGAATTCTGCGCCGAGCAGGGCGTTGAGATTCAAGAGACCGATCGCGGCGGCGAAGTCACCTACCACGGGCCCGGTCAAATCGTGGTCTACCCCATTTGCAATCTCTGCGGAGGGCGCGAGGACGTGGGCCGTCTGGTGCGGGGTCTTGAAGAAGCCATGATCCGTACCGCCGCGGAATTTGGCGTGGTGGCAGATCGTCTCAAAGGCGCGCCGGGCATCTGGGTGAGCACTCCGCGCGGCCTCGAAAAACTCGGCGCCGTGGGTCTCCACTTAAGCCGCTGGATCACCACCCACGGCATCGCCTTCAACGTGGACCCGAATCTGGATCACTTTCAATGGATCACCCCCTGCGGGTTCACGGATAAGGGTGTGTGTTCGTTGCGCTCGTTGCTCGGCGAGGCCGCGCCGGATTTCGATACGGCTCTGGATCGGCTCCAGCTGCATCTTTGCGAGTGCCTGGGGCTTGATGTTCAGGCTTCACGGCCGCCCAGCCGCAGCGTCAGTGCCATGACCTGGAGGCGCGGCTTAACGGGTCCTGAGATTTTGATGATGCTGCGCGTGCCCTCTCATGGAGAGTGGTGGCAAAGCGTCACCGGCATGATTGAGCCCGGCGAAAGCTGCGAAGAAGCCGCCCTGCGTGAATTGATGGAAGAGACGGGCCTGGTGGGAAAATTAACCCCGATGCCCCTTCAACACAGTTTCTGGATAGATCCCAAGATCATCGCCTTCCCGGATGCAGAGCCTCGTTTCAACACCGAGACCTGCTTCCATGTGGAAGTTCCCTTTGGAATGCCGGTGCGCCTGGCGCTGGATGAACATAGTGAGTTCAAGTGGTGCGGCTTTGAGGAGGCCCAAGCACTCATGAAGTGGGAGGGCTCCAAAGCAGCTCTGCGATTGCTGGTGTCTTGGCTGGACATTGCGCCCTAGGGAGTAGGGTCCATACTTGGGGCCCCGGTCCCCCCATGCTTCAAATTCCTAAGCCCCCCATGCCCTCGAAATCCAGCTTCAGGTGGGCCCTTGGTATATGCATGATTGGAGGTGCGTGCATCGCCGCGGTCCTCGCGGTTTGGGTGACTGAACCCCTCCGCAACAATCTGGTGAGGCTGCTCACGGACCTCCTGGTCTTCGCCGCAAGCTTGAGCGCTTTCTGGCGGAGCTTTTCGGAGACCTCTGAATCTCGGGGTTGGCGGATTCTCGGGTTGGCTTTTCTGCTCGTGGCCTTAGATGGCCTTTCCACATCCTTAAGCGCCATTGGCCTTTTCCCTCTGCCCAAGACCACTCCTCCCGCCGCTCTGGTGCTCCTCTGCAACACGGGCCTCCTCGCACTGGGCCTCTTGGCTTGGCCCTTGTCCCCGTCAACCGGACGCGAGAAGCGGCGGAAGACGCTGGACGGCCTTATTTTCGGGGCCTCCTTCTTCTTCATCGTATGGGGCCTGGTGGTCGGCAAAATTTTTCAAGGCTCAGCGATCTCCGTGGGTGCCCGCAGCTACCTCCTGCTCTTCTCCTTTGCCTACGGCGTTCTGCTGGGCATCGCGGTCTACTTGGGCGCCCAGGCGCCGGAGCGATTCCGCGGCCCCTTGGGCTGGATGACTGCAGGTGCCCTAATGGCCTGCATGGGGCATCTCGTATGGGCCGCGCTCACCATGCGGGGCCGCTGGTATTCGACCCATCCTTGGAACCACACCACCGTCATTTACGCATTCTGTTTTCTCATGAGCAGTTGGTCTTCACGAAGCGTGGAAGGGCCCTTTCGCGCGGACCCTGCTCGCTCCACCCACCCCCTTCTCGAACTTCTGCTGCCTTATCTTCCGCCCCTGGGGGCGTTGGGGGTGGGAGCCATCGAGTTGCTGCGGAACCAGGGGGACTTGGACCGGGTCGCGGGCTGGATCATGCTTGTGCTCCTGGTCTTGTTGATTCTCCGCCAGTTCTTGGCCCTCCGGGATCTGCAGCTCTTTTCCCAGTTCCTTGAGCAGAGGGTCCAAGAACGCACCCGGGCCTTGGAAGAAAGCCAGGCTGTGCTGATGCGAAATCAACGAATGAACATCGTGGCCACCCTGGGGGCCGGCCTCGCCCATGATTTTAAAAATTTGTTGAACATCATCCGGGGCATGTCTGGGTTGGTGCAGACCGATTATGAAGAAGGGCGCACACCGGACCCCGAGGATTTCAAAGCTATTCAATCCGCGTCGGTCCAGGCTGGGGAGATGGCCAGCCATCTCATGGACCTGGGCCGAGAATTGTCCAGCGAGCTCCGCCTCTTCGATCTGAGCGAACAGGTGCAGGAATTCCAACCCCTCCTGAAGCGTCTGGTGCCCAAAAATATTGATGTACTCCAGGAATTCGAGCCGGTTCATCTGCCCGTGATGGCCGACCCGCTTCAGGTGGAACAGATCCTGGTGAACCTGGTATCCAATGCCCGGGACGCCATGCCCGAAGGCGGTACCATTCTCATCCGCACGGGGCTGGACCTGGACCCTGCCCTCCAGACCCCTAGAGCCCGGCTGGAAATTCAGGACGATGGAATGGGTATGGCGCCGGACGTGCTCAAGCGAATCTTCGAGCCCTTTTTTAGCACTAAAGCGCCTGGCCATGGAACGGGGTTGGGCCTTGCATCCGTGAAGACCATCGTGGAGGCCTGGGCCGGACAGATCGAAGCCCACAGTGAATTGGGGCGGGGCACCACCTTTTCACTCCTGATCCCACTGGCGGCGCCGGAAGGGTGACCGCGAGGACGTTTTCCTCCTCACCCGAGAAGAATCGCATCAACATAAGCAGAGAAGCTTTTTGGCTCGTGCTGAAAAAATAAGAGTTCAATTCCAAGGAGCGAATGATGCGCTTTCGACCCGCCCTCTGCCTGCCACTGGCCACCCTTGTCCTGGTGGCCGCGCCATTGGCTCCAACGCTTTTCCGGCGACCGGCTCTGAGCGCGAACCATGTGGCCTTCACCTCCGGCGGTGACCTCTGGATCACGACGAGGGACGGAGGTCCAGCCCGCCGTCTCACCAGCGACGTGGGCATCGAGACCGACCCCATTTTTTCGCCCGACGGTTCTCTCATCGCGTTCACCGGCCAATACGAAGGCGACACGGATGTCTACGTCATTTCCATCCAAGGTGGCCCGCCCCGACGCCTCACCTACCAGCCCGGCCCCGACCAGGCGGTGGGCTGGACGGCCGATGGAAAGAGCATTCTTTTCCGCTCGGGCCGCGCCAGCTTCAACCGCTATTCAAAACTTTTCACGGTTCCGATAGAGGGCGGTCCAGCCTCTGAAGTGCCTCTTCCAAGGGCCTACTCGGGATCTTTTTCGCCCGACGGAATGCGGCTGGCCTACGAACCCCTGGATCGCGCGTTCGGGACGTGGAAGCGCTACCGGGGCGGCCAGACATCGAAACTCTGGATCGCCGATCTGAAGACTGCGGCGGTGGAGAAGATCCCCCGCGAGGACTCCAACGACATCAATCCAATGTGGGCTGGAGGCAAAGTCTACTTCCTGTCGGATCGCAATGGCCCCTTGACCCTTTTCGCCTACGACCTCGCCACCAAAACCGTGACCCAATCGCTGGAGAACAAGGGCCTGGACATCAAGGCCGCGGCCTATTCCAACGGCCACATCCTGTTCGAGCAGTTCGGCGTCTTGCAACTTTTCGATTGTGCGTCAGGATCCGTGAAGGCCCTGGCTATCCGCGTGGATCCTGATCTTCCGGGCACGCGGCCCCACCTCGTGAACGTAGCCAAGAACATCGAGAATGCGGATATTTCGCCCAACGGAACCCGGGCGGTGTTCGAAGCTCACGGTGAAATTCTCACGGTGCCCGCGGAGAAGGGCGATATCCGAAACCTTACCCAGACGCCTGGCGCGGCGGAACGCGATCCCGCCTGGTCGCCGGATGGCCAGAGCATCGCTTATTTCAGCGACGCAGATGGCGAATACGCGCTGCACATCCGCAGCCAAAATCCTGATGGAGGAATTCGCAAAATTCCGCTGGGGCCGCAGGGCTCCTTTTTCTACGCGCCCACCTGGTCACCGGATTCCAAAAAGATCGCTTATACGGACAAGCGCCTGAACCTCTGGACCGTGGACCTGGCAGCGGCTACGCCCGTTAAAGTGGACACCAACACCTTCGAGAATCCGAGCCGAAGTTTCGATCCCAGCTGGTCCCCAGACAGCGCTTGGATCGCCTACACCCGTCAATTGCCGAGCCACCTCCACGCGGTTTTCGCGTTCAACGTGTCCAGCGGCCAGAAGCTCCAGCTCACCGATGGCATGAGCGACGCCCGCCACGCTACCTTCGACGCCTCGGGCGATTACCTTTATTTCCTGGCTTCCACCGATGTCGGCCCCACCAGCGGTTGGTTGGACATGAGCGCCTTCGATCACACGGTCACGCGCAACGCCTACCTGATGGTGTTGCGCAAGGACAAAGCCTCGCCTTTGGCGCCGGAGAGCGATGAAGAAAACGCGGAAGCCAAGAAAGCCGCAGAGAAAAAGGATGAGAGCAAAGATGAAGACAAAGTCCCCATGGTGCGCATTGATGCGGAGGGTCTGAGTCAGCGCGTCTTGGCATTGCCCATTCCTCCGCGCCTTTATGTCGGCCTTCAATCCAGGAAGAAGGGGGAAGCCTACCTGGTGGAACAACCCCTTGATCCGGCCGAGGAGGAGCCCTCGCTCGTCCTTCACAAATTTGATTTGACCACCCGAAAAACAGAGAAGGTCACGGATGGGTTCAGCGCTTTCACTCTCGCCGCCAAGGGCGAGAAGATGCTGCTCCGCAAGGGACAAAGCTGGTCCATCGTCAAGACCGACAAGCCCTCAGGCGGAACCTTGAACCTAGCTTCCATGGAGGTCTGGTCGGATCCGCGCGCCGAGTGGCGACAGATGTTCCACGAAACCTTCCGGCTCCAGCGGGATTTCTTCTACGATCCCAGCACCCACGGGATGGATTTAAAAGCCGCCGAAAAAACCTATGAGCCCTACCTTGGCGCCCTAGCCAGCCGCGATGATTTGAACTATCTGCTCGCCGAGGCCATGGGCGGGTTAACCGTGGGCCATCTCTACATCAGTGGCGGTGATCAGCCCGCCATCAAGCCCGTGGCGGGAGGGCTATTGGGGGCGGATTTCAGCTCTGAGCAGGGCCGATATCGGTTTTCGCGGATCTTTGATGGCGAAAACTGGAACCCCAAAAATCACGCGCCCCTCACCCAGCCCGGCGTGGATGTGAAAACCGGCGAGTTCCTGTTGGCCGTGGATGGCCGCTCTTTGAAATCCAGCGACGAATTAGCGGCGCTGCTGGTGGGCAAAGCGGGCAAGCAGGTGCGCCTGAAAGTGGGCCCTACCTCGGATGGCAAAGGCTCTCGGGAGGTAACGGTGGTGCCCATTCCCAACGACCGGCCGCTGCGCTACCTAGCCTGGGTGGAGGACAATCGCCGCCTGGTGAACAAGCTGAGTGGCGGGCGCATCGCCTACGTTCATCTGCCGAACACCGGCGGCGAAGGCTTCGCGAGTTTTAACCGCTACTATTTCGCCCAAGTCGGGAAAGAGGGCGCCATCCTGGATGAGCGATTCAACGGTGGTGGATCCGCGGCCGACTACTTCATCGAGGTTATGAAACGGCCCCTCTACAACTACTGGTTCACGCGGCAAGGCCAGGTCTTCAACACGCCTGTGGGCGCCATCTTCGGCGCGAAGGCCATGCTCATCAACGAGTATGCTGGCAGCGGCGGCGATGCTCTGCCCTGGTACTTCCGTCGCGCCAATGTCGGACCCCTGATCGGTATGCGCACCTGGGGCGGGCTGGTGGGAATCTACGACTATCCGAACCTGATGGATGGCGGCAGCGTCACCGCGCCCCGGGTGGCCTTCTTCAATCCCGAAAGCCAGTGGGAAGTTGAAAATCACGGCACCGGCCCGGATATTGAAGTGGACTGGCTGCCATCGGAAGTCCGCACCAAAGGCGATCCTCAACTGCTTAAGGCCATTGAAGTGGTGATGCAACAGCTCAAGGAACACCCTCTGCCCAAGCCCGTGGTGCCAGCCTTCCCCGATTACCACCGCTAAGCCTTCATCGCTACAATCCCAAAGGAAGAGGCACGGAGATGCCATCTCTGTGCCTCTTGAATTGTCCCTACGGAGTTTCAGATGTTCCCCCATTTTACCGAGGATCAGCTTGCCATCCGCGACGCCGCGCGGGAATTCGCGCTGCACGAGATCGAACCCGGTGCCATGGCCCGGGATCATGCTTCGGAATTTCCGACGGACATCATCAAGCAGCTCGGAGAAATGGGCTTCATGGGCATGAACATTCCCGAAGCTTATGGCGGCGCGGGGGTGGATTATTTGAGCTACATCCTGGCCCTCGAAGAAATCGCACGGGTGGATGCCTCGGTGGCCGTGACCATGAGCGTGAACAACTCCGTGGCCTGCGCCCCCATCCTGAATTTCGGCACCGAGGCGCAAAAACAGAAATACTTGAAGCCGCTCGCATCGGGAGAAGTCCTGGGCGGTTTCATGCTCACTGAGCCCGACGCGGGCAGTGACGCGGGCGCCCTGAAAACCAAGGCCACCAAGGTAGATGGCGGCTGGAGCCTCAGCGGCGCGAAGGCCTGGATCACCAACGGCGGCGTCGGAAAATACTTCGTCACCATGGCCATCACCGATCCCGAAAAAGGCAAGAAGGGCATCAGCGCCTTCGTGCTGGACGCGGACCAGCCGGGCGTGGTCATGGGGAAACCCGAACACAAAATGGGCCTACGTTCCTCCCGTACCGTCATGGTCGCGTTGGAGGGTGCCATTGTGGCGGATGGCGACCTGCTCGGCGAGCCGGGCGATGGCCTGAAGGTGGCTTTCAACGGCCTCGACGGCGGGCGCATCGGCATCGCCGCCCAGGCCGTGGGCATCGCCCAGCGCGCTTTGGACGAATCCATTCAATACGCCAAGACTCGCCTCACCTTTGGCAAACCCATCGGCGAGCACCAGGCTATCCAGACCTATCTGGCGGAGATGGAAGCCAAGGTGCAGGCTTCGCGCCTGCTGGTCTACCGCGCAGCGACGCTGAAGAATGAGGGCCTGCCCTGCACGTTGGAAGCCGCCACGGCGAAACTCTTCGCCACCGAAAGCGCCGTCTGGGTCTGCGATCGCGCCGTTCAGATCTTCGGCGGCTACGGCTACTCCGCGGAATACGTCGTAGAGCGCCTCTACCGCGACGTTCGCGTCACCACCATCTACGAAGGCACCACCGAAATCCAGCGCATGGTCGTGGCTCGGCAACTGATGAAGTAGGCCAGGCTCCCGGCGTCACCCGCATGGCGAGCATGGAGCGATAGGCATTCCGGTAGGGCCCGGCCAGGTAGAGTTCCATGGCCAGGGTCAAGGCACGAGGTGGTTCGACAAAAGCAGCACTCACGGGGATTCGCATTTCAAAAAAAACCTGATCACCAATGAAACTCAGCCGAATGGCCAACCTCATCAAAATGCACCACGCGGAGGGAATCGGAGGATAACAGAGGGAAGCAGAGGGGCTCGTCCGTTGCGCGCAGGGGTGCCTGCGTTTGCGGGCATCACCGCTTCGCGGTGAGGATTCGGGCGCGGCCTTGATCGCCTTTTTGAGAGCGAGTCATCGGCCGCGTCCGAATCCTTGGCCCCTGCTGAACGGATCTCAAAAGGGGCAGCTCCGCGAGCCTCCGCTTCTCCGCGCTCCTCCGCGTAGTGTTTTTCTGCTGACTTCATCTCAAACGCTCGATTTATTTGGAGAAAAATGAGATGAGAATCCTTGGTAATCAGGGGGGGAACTCAGAAGTCGCGGAAATCACACCGAAGACCACGGAAACGCAGGTCAATGGCCGCGTCCATGTCCTCCGGCCTTTTTGTGCGTCATCTGTGTCCCAGCTTTTCGAAGGCCGGTGAGATTTGGCTGACAGATGTCGACAATCAGAATTTTTTAAAATTCATGGTTGACAAAGTAAACGATGTTTACAAAATGAACCTTGTTGATCTTTGGAGGACCCATGGGACCCACCAACCGGCGGGAGCGGGAAAAGGAGGAGCTGAAGAGCCAGATCCTCGACGCGGCGCGCTACCTATTCGCCCGGGACGGCTACGACTCCGTCACCATGCGGGCCATCGCCGAGCGCATCGAGTACAGCCCCCGCACCCTCTACCTCCATTTCCAGGACAAGGAAGACCTGGTGCGGGAGCTCTGCCGTCACGACTTTCAGGAATTCGGCCAGGGCTTCGCGAAGCTGGCGGGGATGAAAGATCCCGTGGAGCGATTGAAAGCTTTGGGGTTGGCCTACGCGAAATTCGCGGAGGAATTCCCCAACCACTACCGCCTGATGTTCATGTCCGAGTGCCCCGATTACGAAGGCCACGGCGAAGAGGAATGGAAGGGCAATCCCGAGGTGGACTCTTACGCCTTCCTACTGGGCACATCGGCCGAAGCCATCGCCACCGGGCGCCTTCACCCCGTACACAAGGATCCCGAGCTGCTGGCCCAGACCATGTGGGCCGGGGTTCATGGCGTTCTCGCGCTTCATTTTTCGAAGTGCAATGACCCTTGGGTGAAATGGAGGCCGCTCAAAAAACGCGTGAAAACCATGGTGGATCTCCTCGTGGACGGCCTGTTGGCGCAACCCATAACGACGAAAAAGAAAGGTCGCTGACAATGGTGGATCTCGCGCTGAAAATTCTGCTGCACGACAAGCTCCGCTTCACCATCACCGTGGCGGGCGTGGCTTTCGCGGTGGCCCTGGTGCTTTCCCAAGTTGGATTATTCTTCGGCCTGCTGAACAACGCGACGCTCACCATCCGCCACGCCAGCGCGGACCTCTGGGTCACCTCCCACAACACCCCCAACGTGGATTTCGCCCATCAGTTTCCCGAGACTTACGTGAATCGCGTGCGTTCGGTACCCGGCGTTTCCAAGGCGGACAATCTCATCGTCACCTTCATGAATATCACGCTGCCCAACGGCGCCGAGGAAGGCAGCGTCTTCTACGCCCTGGAGGATTTCAGCGCCTGGAACCTGCCGTGGCGCGTGAAAGAGGGGAGCCTCAACGACCTGCGCCGGGGAGAATTCATCTTTATGGATGAAAGCGCCAAACGACGCCTGGGCGCTTTCTCCACGGGTGATTATCGCGAGGTCCAGCACAACCGCTTGCGCATCGCGGGTATTTCGGAAGAAGCCAAATCCTTCACCACCACGCCGGTCTCTTTCATGGATTTCCGGCGGGCCCAGGAAATGAACCCGGATCTCCTCAAGGGTCAGACCAGCTACATCCTGGTGAAGCTGGCGCCCGGCGCCGATACGGCTGCCGTGAAGGCCGAGATCCAAAAGCGCCTGCCCTTCAACGATGTCTACACCAGCAACGAATGGGCCTCGAAATCCGAAGCTTATTGGATCAAAAACACCGGCATCGGCCTCAATGCCTTTCTGGCGGTGTTCCTGGGCGTTCTCGTGGGCGTCGTCGTGGTGGCCCAGACCCTTTACACCTCCACCATGGAGCACATCAAAGAATTCGGCACCGTGAAGGCCATCGGCGGCAGCAACGCCGACATCTATCGCATTCTGGCGCGACAAGCCACCATCGCCGCGGTGCTTGGATTCGTGTTGGGATTGGGCCTGGCCTACGCGCAGAAACCCGCCATCGAAGCCATGGCTTTGAAACTCATCATGCCCGCCTCCACCATCGCCATCGTCGCGGTGGGCACCCTTTTGCTCTGCCTCGCCTCGGCCATGGTCAGCTTCCGCAAGGTGGCCAACGTGGATCCAGGCCTCGTGTTCCGGAGTTGACGATGTCTGTTTTGGAAGCTTTCGATATCACCAAAACCTACCAGGAAGGCCGCGAGGTCACGCCAGTGCTGCACGGCGTCTCCATGCATCTTCAGGCGGGCGAAATCGTGACCTTGGAAGGGCCGTCGGGCTCGGGCAAAACCACGCTTTTGCAGATCCTCGGTTGCATTCTTTCCCCCAGCGGCGGGCGCTTGCACCTTCATCAAAAACCCGTGGAGAAAGACCTTGCCGCGGTGCGTCGTCGCCACATCGGTTTCGTGTTTCAGCAGTACAACCTTTTCCCTTCTTTGACGGCCCGGGAAAACGTCCAGTACGCCATCAATTTGAAGGGCGTGAAAGGTCCCGAGGCCAAACATGAGGCCGAAGGCTTGCTCGATGCCGTCGGGCTTTCCGATCGCGCGAATTACCTGCCCCGGGATCTTTCCGGCGGTCAGAAACAGCGCGTCGCCATCGCGCGATCCATGGCCTGCAAACCCGCCGTGTTGCTGGCCGACGAGCCCACCGCCAACCTCGATAGCGCCGTGGGAACTTCGATTCTCCACCTGTTTCGCGACCTCGCCAAACGCGAGAACCGCGCCCTGCTCATCGTCACCCACGATCCCATCGTCCGCACCATCGCGGATCGCGTGCTGCAAATCCATGACGGCCGATTGCGGCCCTGAAATCGGAGAAGAAAATGAAATCCTCTACCGTCCTCAAGCTGTTGCTTCCCCTCACCGCCGCCGTGGCGCTCACCGCCATGGCCGTGATGCGAAGGGACTCTAGAACCCCGCCCATCGCGGCGCCTCCGCCCTCCCCCGACAGCGGCTGGGTCCGCTGCGAAGGCCGCGTGGCCGCCTATCCGGGCTTCGATGTCACCGTCGGCACGGACTTGGGCGGGACCCTGGACGCCTTGCCCATCCATGAGAAGGATCAGGTGCGCAAAGGCCAGGTGCTCGCGCGCATCGATGACCGGGAACAGCGGGCCTCATTAGCGGCTGCGGAAGCGCGCATCCGCGAACAGGGCGCCGAAATAGCCTTTCAAGAAAAAGATGTGGCGCGTCGTCGTCAACTCTTTGGGGAAGGCGCCCTGGACCGCCGCAGCGTGGAGGATGCGGAGAATCAGCTACACCTCGCCCAAGCGCGCCAGGACGCGGCTCGCGGTGATGCGGACCAATTGCGCGTGCAGATTTCAAAGCGCCAGATCACCGCGCCCATCAACGGCCTGGTGATGGAGCGCTATGCCAATGCCGGCGAAACCCTGGCCCCCGGCGCGCGCATTCTGCGCCTCACGGATTTGAGCCGGACGCGCATCGAAGCGGAAGTGGACGAGTTCGATGTGTCCAGGCTGAAGGTGGGCAGCGCCGTGGAGGTGAGCGCCGAAGGAACCCCAAGCGTCTGGCCTGGCCGGGTGGAAGAGCTGCCCGAAGGCGTGGGGCCGCGTCGCCTCAAACCCCAGGACCCGGCCCGTCCCACTGACATCCGCGTCCTCTTGGTGAAAGTGGCGCTAAACCAAGCCTCGCCGCTGAAACTCGGGCAGAAGGTCGAACTGCGTATCCGGCCGATCCGATGAACTCAAGGCGCAGGGCCCTTCCGTCAACGCCCCTTTCCCTGCTCTCCAGTCAGCGTCATCAGCGTGCTCGAAGCCCGGGCGATGAGGCGGTCCTGGTCGTCGAGCACCTCGCATTCCGTGAGTCCGGTGGTGCGTCCCCGCTTCACCACGCGGCCCACGGCTCGCAGGCGCCCGGTCCAAAAAGGCCTCAGAAAATGGATGTTCAAATCCAAAGTTGTGAGGGTGGCCTCGTCTTCCAATCCGGCCGCGTAGGCCATCGCCATGGCTGCATCGGCGATGTCGCAAAGAATGCCGCCATGGATCGTGCCCATGGGATTGGCGTGCTGGGGGCCCGCTTCCAGGACTATGACGACCTTGTCTACTTCGGCGGTTTCCACCGTGAAGCCCACCAGTTTGGCCACCGGCGGCATCGAGGCCTTTCCTTCGGCCAGGGTTTTCACCCAATCCCCCATGCGTCCCATTCCAGCCCCCTGGCGGCTAGTGTTAGGGGCCGTTATGGAATGCGCAAAGTTTT
>JANXXC010000256.1 GCA_025350765.1 Holophagaceae bacterium
CTCAGGGCCTGGACATCGCGGCGTCACCGGCCTTGCGCGTATCACCTATATGCGTCTGCGGCCCCTTCCTTGCGCTGCATCGCGGCTGACCTCCGTCGCGGCACAGGGGATTTTTAAGACACGCTCTGAGTCATCTGGAAAATCGTGAATGGCTGAGACCGCTCCCGACAGGTTCAGCCGCAACCCTCGATGAATCGATGGTTCTGCCCTTCGGCCTGCGCTTCGAAAAGCGCTGAGCCTTCCACCAGAGCCAGTTCCGCACTCCGTGCCCATTTCGCGAAGGCCGTGTCCTCTTTGTAGATCCATTCCACCGCCCAGCGCAGCGAAGGGCGCGCGGCCTCCAACAGATCGGGGAAAGGCGCTGGATCACCCGCGTTCATCCCCAGGCTGGTGGCTTGGATGACACCGATGGGGGCGAAGGCACTTACGGTCCTTGCATCGGCAGGTTTCTTTCGGGAGGCCTGCATGAAGGGCCGTCCCTCCTGCTCCAGCAACAACCGCGTGCTCTCCGCGACGCCGCCATTGCCGAGCAGAAGAATGGGGCCGGGAGGCAATTGCTCCAGCGCGATCCACAGGGCTTCCGCATCGGTATTGGCCCCGTGCCAGCGATCCTCCAGGCTCCGCCGCCACACCGTGTTGAGGGGGCCCTGCAATTCGAGTTTTGAAGGTAGCGATTCCTTCAAGGGCGCGGTGATGCTGAGCCCCATGATTTCCAACGCGTCCAAGGATCGCGAGGCTTCATCGGCATCGCCACTTTCCAGCGGAAGGTAAATAAAATTCTTTCCAGCCTCGCGAAATCGTCGATTGTGAAAGGCCGGACTGCGGGAATGCAGCACCGGATCGCCGATCACGGCGCAGAGCTTGGTCGCCGCTGTTGCAAGCTCGCAGCCCCATTCCTTCAGGGTGGAAAGCCGCACCTGGCCTGGCGCGGCGGCCATGCCGTCGTCCGGCGCGGCATACGTGAAAGTCCCGCCCCAGGCCCGCTGCATGCAGCGGCTCGCAATGCCTTTTGGACCCATGAGAAAGGCCGAAAGCGCGACGCCCTTTTCATTCCTGCGATGCAAAGATGTTTTCATCCTCGCGTTGTCGCTCAGCTGCGCGGCGTGGCCGACCCACTTGAATGCATCGCCGTCGGGGAGGGAATTTAAGCGTTCATCGAGATCGAATATTCCAGGTTGCACATGCACCGAGCGCAGCACTTTCACTCCGGGGCGCAACGCCTGCAACCATGCCGGAACCTCAAGCTCCCATTCCAGATCAACCCACAAAGGCAGAGCTTCCGCCGCCTCACCAAGCCGCGCCAGCCTTGCGTCTTCGGATTCACTCCAACGCCCGTACTCAGAGGCGCGCCGGCAGGTGACGAGGCATCGACCTTTCAGATCCCGAACCATTTGGGCCGCATCCCGATCTGAAAAAAGATCAAGCCGAAGCTCCGGCAGCGCGTCCTCCGGCAACGATTCCGCGCAGGCCAGGGCCGCGGCCCAAGTGGGTTGGGTGAGGGTGACGATGAAGAAGGGAAGGGAGGTCATGGGATTCACTATTTTTGAGAATCGGCGGTTTTCTTCGCTATCTGCCAGATTGCTTCCATTTCCTCTAGGCTGCGCTGATCCCACCCCCCATGGGCTTTGGCGTCGTCCTCGACTTTCTCAAAACGGCCTTTGAATCGCATCATCTGGCGGCGCAAGGCGCGGTCGGGATCCACGCCTTTCTTGCGGGCCCACTGCATCAGGGAAAAGATCACGTCGCCGAATTCTTCCTCCACCCGAAGCTCATCGCTTTCCGCCTGAAGCTCGCCGATTTCTTCGATCACCTTGTCTAAAACGCCCTCCATATCCGGCCATTCGAAGCCGACCTTGGCGCAGCGCTTACCGATTTCCATGGCCTCCTCCATGGGCGACAAACTTGCGGGAATGCCCTCCAGCAGCCGTTTTTCTGCGGCCTGGCCCTTGGCGATTCGCTCTTCTTGTTTGATCGCGTCCCAATTCACGAGCACCTGTTCGGCGCCGTCCACCGATTCATTTCCGAAAACATGGGGATGCCTTCGCACCAGCTTGGTAACGATGGAATTTTCCACATCGCGCAAATCCCAGGCCCCCCGATCCGAAGCCATTTGCGCGTGAAAAACAACCTGAAGCCAGAGATCCCCCAGCTCTTCACACAGATGAGCCTCAGTAGCCGCATCGCCGGGAACATGCGCCGCCAGGGCGTCTAGAACCTCCGCGGCTTCTTCTCGCAAATACTTCGCCAGCGTCTGATGATCCTGTTTCAAATCCCAAGGGCAGCCCGTTTCCGGTTTACGGAGCGCGGACATGAGAGCTGGGAGCGTAGTCGGAGTGGAAGTCACGTCAGCACCTAATGAGTTACCGTCAATTTTCAGCCCCACACAGCTTCCCCGCCAGCGCGCTAGCCGCCACGGTGGCGGGACTCGCTAGCCACACCTGCCCTGGCCCGCTCCGCCCCGGAAAGTTGCGGTTGATGGCGCTGATGGTGACCTGCTCCGCCGAGGCGCTGACACCAGGGCCTGCGTTGATGCAGGCGCCACAAGAACTGCCGAGAACGGTGGCCCCCACGGCTTCGAAGGCTTCGATCCAACCTTGCTTCACCGCGTACTGGCGCACGTCTTCGCTGCCGCACTGGACGAAAAAACGCACGCCTTCCGGCACCCGCCGACCCAAGATCCGAGCGGCCTCCACGATTTCGTAGGCGCGCTGAATATCCTCCCGCTTGCCGCCGGTGCAGCTTCCCAGGTAAGCGATGTGGATAGGGATGTCCTCGGTGAGGTCCTTCAAGGGAACCCCGTTTCCGGGATCTCCGGGCCGCGCCAGCATGGGGCCAAGCGCATCGCAGTCCACTTCGATGGTGTGGGCGTACTCGGCATCGAGATCGCCGCGCATCCAGTCTTCCAAGTGAATTTCTACGCCTCGCCTTTCCCGGATGAAGCGCACCGTTTCTTCATCGGGCGCCACCAGCCCCGTGAAACCGCCAATTTCCGCGGCCATGTTGGTGAGCGTGGCGCGCTCGTCGGTGTTCATGTGCGCGATGGCCTCGCCTTGGTACTCCACCACCTGTCCGATGGCCTTGCCTTCGCGGATGAAGGGCAGCGCGAGCAGGTGCAGCACCAAATCTTTGGCGGCGACACCCCGCTTCAGACGGCCGTTCAATGTCACGCGCAGCGTCGGCGGCACGGTCACGCGCACGTCACCGGTGATCCAGGCGTTGGCGATATCCGTGGTGCCCACGCCGAAGGCGAGGCAACCCAGAGCCCCGGCGTGGGGCGTGTGGGAGTCCGTGCCCACGACAACCTGGCCTGGCTCCGCGTAGCGCTCCGCCATGATGGAGTGGCAGATGCCCTCGGAACCTTCGCCATTGGGCAGTTCGCCGTGGAGGCGGATTCCGTGTTTTGCGCAGAAAGATTCCTGCACGGTTTTTAGGTTTCGAGCCACGTCGAGCAGGCCGGATTGCTTGCGCGCTTCGCTCATGGTGTGGTGCAGAAAGGTCAGATGATCGCGGAAGGCGAGAATGCTGGAGACATCTCGGAGAGCCACCTCGTCTCCCAGCGCTTGCTGAAGAAAACTCGCGGCCATGGGCGTCACGTATTCGTGGGAAAAGCGCCAGTCGGCCTGAACAAAGAGCCCGTCGCCGGGTTTCACAAATTCAATGCCAATGCGGTTCTTCGAGGCATCCACGACGGCGTGACGGGCGATGATTTTTTCCGCGAGCGTCAAAGGCCTGGGTCCACGATCCGGCAGCGTCACCAAAATATCGCCCTTCAGCCTTGCGGCATTGAAGGCGAACAGTCCGCCGCGCTGGACGATCATGGTGGTGATGGGATCCAGGCCCTCCGTGAATTCGTCCATGGGGATGCCCTCGCCCTGGCGGATGCGCTCGATCAGTCCAAATTCCAGGGATGTCAGCAAGCCCAGGTTCTGGCAGTTCTGGCGGTAGATCCGTTCGAAACTTTCGGCGATGACCAATCGGATGCCCGCGGCCATTTCAGCGTAGGGGCTGGCCTCGCGGCTGCTGCCCTTGCCTCGCCGTTTGCCTGCCACTGAAACCGCAAATCCACCGGCCTTCACGAGGCCTTCCTTCAACGGGAACTGATCGCCGCACTTCAGGCCGAGATAGGGGTAATCGCCCAGTTTTTCATCAAAGTGATAGCAGATCCACGCCGGTGTGATTTCATCGGTGCTGATCTGATCCCGCAAGGGCAGCGCTTCTTCGAGGGAGATGTCCTTGCCTTGAAGCTGTCGGGACATCGCATCAGAATTCTCGCTAAGGAAAAGGATGCGGCCATTGAAATGAATGGGGTCGGTGAGCCTCACTTGGCCTCCTTCGCCTTCTTCTGGACTTCGCGCAGCGGTTTCTTAAGCTTTTCGGCAGCGCGCTTGGCGTCTTCAAACTCCGGTTGGCGGAGGCTGCTGAGGGGCCATTGGCCTTGCTTCACAGATACCGACTCGCCTTCCACATCTGCGGTCGAGAAGCTGCGCGAAGCTTCCAGTCGCTGCAAGGGCCAGAAACGAAGTCCTAGCGTCGGCAGTTCCGACACGATGATCTGCGAAAGGGCTTCAAGGGCGGAGGGCTCCAGGATCATGCCCAGTACCCAGCCGCTGCGGCCCTTCTTGAAGGTGGCGGCGGTGATCCAAACATCCAGCGCGCCCGCCTCCATGAGCCGTGACTGTGTGTGGGCCACCTGCTGGGGCGTGGCGTCGTCGAGGTTCGTTTCCAACTGCAAAAGCGCGACGCCAACGTTTGGAAGATCACCGAGCGTGAAGCGACAGACATTGGGCGAGTCCTGGAAATCCCATCCGCCAGCCGCGAAGCCGACCCTACGCGGAATGAAGCGGGCCGGGGCTTGGCGATGGGATGCGAATTGGGCCGCTAGGGCCGCGCCGGTGGGCGTGGTGAGCTCCTTATCCATGGGCGCCACGCCGGGGATGGTTTCAAATCCTTCCAGCAGCAAGAAGGCGGCCGGGGCGGGTATGGGATAGTCCCCATGGGCCATGCGGGTGCGGCCCTTGCCGACCGCGATGGGACCGACGTGAACCGTGGGCTCGCCGAGGGCCGCCCAGCCTGCGGAGGCCAGCGCCACGTCGGCGATGGAATCCTTCAGGCCCACTTCGTGGAAGTGGACCTTATCCAGGGGAAGGCCGTGGATCCGGGCTTCGGCAAGGCCCAATTTCTCAAAGGCGCCCCGGGCGATCTCGCTGAGGCGCGCCGGTAGATTCTCCTTCAGCAGGGCATCCACTTCTTTCCACGTGAAGCCATGGACGTGCCCGCCGGGCTTGGCTTCTTTGCGGCGGAAGGTCGCGCGTTTCGTCCCTGATTGGAGATCCACGTGCTCCGTGAGGCCCTCGTCCACGCGGCCGCCGATGACCACGCTGGCCTTGAGGCCTTGGATGCCACAGCGCATGACGGTGTCCGTCCGCAGCGCGAGGTCGTTGAAGGGGAGCCGCGCCAGGGTTGAGCGGAGCTCAGCCTCGGGCACGCCCAGGGCCAGGAAGCCACCGATCCAGATGTCTCCGGAGAGGCCTGAAAAGGGATCCACCCATAGATGCGCCACGAAATCCTCGAATTCTTCGATACGAAAAAGCCCCGGCAAGCCGGGGCTTGTCAGGACTGATTCTAAGTCAGTCCTTCTCTTCTTCGGCTTCCAGCTTGGCGGCGACCTCATCGAGGTGCTGCATGAGGCGCTCGGCCATATCCTCGTCTTCTAGGGCGGTGAACATATCGTCCTTCACCTCGAAGATCTCCAGGCTCAGGCCTTCTTCGCTCTCCTTGCCTTCGCTCTGTGCCTGCACTTCAGCCAGGGGCGCGAGAACGCAGAAATGACGGCCTTCAAAGTCCACTTCTTCGAGGATGGCGAATTCTTCTTTTTCGCCATTCTCGTCTTCAAGTTCTACGACTTCGATTTCGAAGGCATCGTCGTCGTGCTCGTGGTTGCAATCGGGACCGTGCTCGTGTCCTTCGTGGGCCATGGGGTACTCCTTGGGCAAGCTTCCAGGGTAAGAGTAACGGTCCCTTTGAACCAGGAAAATTTACGATTCTCAAGGATGGCGTCGCTGGCCCTCGACCCACGCATCGCCGCCCTGCGGGTACTTCTCCTGCTTCCAGATGGGCACGCTTTCCTTGATGCGATCCATCAGCCACGCCGCCGCTTGGAAGGCCTCTCCGCGATGCGCGCTGGAGAGGGCGATGACCACGGCGGCTTCGAGCAAGGGGACCTGGCCGATGCGGTGGTGGATGGCGCAGCGGCGAAGGTTGAACCGCAGGACGGCTTCGTCCCGCAAGCGTCGGAGCTCCGCTTCCGCCATGGGCACGAAAGCTTCGTAGGCTAGGGCCTCCACGACCTGATCGTCGTGGTGGTTCCGCGCCGTGCCTTCGAAAATCACGACGGCACCGGCACCTGGGTCCGCCACCAAGATCCGCAGGGCGGCCGCATCCAGGGCTTGGTCGAGCACCGCCACATCAGGAATCACGGTTCAGGAACCTCCGCTCCCAAGGTACACTGGAGTGTTCTGGAAGGGACACCATGACTCAGCACCGCATTCAGCCTGGGGATGTCTTCGAAACCTTGCAGCGCCACATTCTCGTGGATGGTTTTCATCTGGTCATGGACCTCGAAAAATCCCATGGATCTTGGATCGTGGACGCGCGGGACGGCAAGAAATATTTGGATTTCTATACCTTTTTCGCCACGGCGCCCCTGGGGCACAACCACCCGAGTCTGAACACGCCGGAATTCCGAGCCAGGCTCGGCGCCATCGCCGTGCACAAGCCCGCCAACTCCGACATCTACACCACGGAATATGCGGAGTGGGTCGAAGCCTTCGCCATTCACGCGGCGCCGGACTATTTGCCTCACCTCTTCTGGATTGATGGTGGCGCCCTGGCGGTGGAGAACGCGCTGAAGGCGGCTTTCGATTGGAAGGTCCGGAAGAATCTGGCCAAGGGCAAGGGTGAGATGGGCTCCAAGGTCATCCATTTCAAGGAGGCTTTCCACGGTCGCAGCGGCTACACCATGTCGCTTACTAACACCGCGGACCCGCGGAAGTTCCAGTACTTTCCTAAATTCGACTGGCCGCGCGTTTCCAATCCGAAGATCACTTTCCCCCTGGATGCCGATCAGCTCAACCGTGTGGAAGCCGCAGAAAAAGAGGCCATCCGAGCCATCGAAGCCGCCGTGGCCCTGGATCCCGATGACATCGCCTGCCTGATCATCGAACCCATCCAAGGCGAGGGTGGCGACAACCATTTCCGGCCCGAATTCCTAAGGGAATTGCGGCGCCTGGCGGACCTCCACGACTTTCTCCTGATCTTCGATGAGGTCCAGACGGGCTTCGGCACTACCGGGAAATGGTGGGCGCACCAGCATTCCGACGTGCGACCCGACATCCTCGCCTTCGGGAAAAAGACCCAAGTCTGCGGCATCGCCGCGGGCCCGCGCCTGGACGAAGTGGAGAGTGTCTTCAAGGTGCCTTCGCGCATCAACAGCACCTGGGGTGGCAACTTGGTGGACATGGTGCGGGGCACCCGGATCATCGACATTCTTGTGGAGGAGCAGCTGCTGGATCACTGCGCCAAGCAGGGGAAGCGCTTGTTGAAAGGCCTTCAGGAAATCGCCGCGGACTTCCCCGAGTTCACGTCGAATCCGCGCGGGCAGGGGCTTTTTTGCGCCCTAGACACGGCCTCTCCTGACTTGCGCAACCGCATCGTTTCAAGGTCTCAGGAGTTGGGGATGATGATCCTCACCAGCGGCAGCCACGGCCTGCGTTTCCGCCCAGCTTTGAATGTCGCGACGGAAGATCTGGATCTCGGCGTGGATCTGCTTCGGCAGAGCTTCGCGGAGGTGGTGAAGACCCTGGATCCGAAGACCGCTGCTGTGTCGGTCTGATCCGGTGCAACCCCATCCGAAGGTCGAGCTCTATTGCGACGGCGCCTGCCTGGGAAATCCAGGACCGGGCGGCTGGGGCTACCTCCTCCGCATGGGCTCGAAGGAGAAGGAAGGCAGCGGACCCGAGCCTGATACCACCAACAACCGCATGGAATTACTGGCGGCTATCCGCGGCCTTGAAGCCTTGACGAAGCCCTGCGACGTTTTGATCTTCAGCGACAGCCAATACGTGGTGAAGGGTGTCCAGACTTGGTTGGCGGGGTGGAAGCGGAACGGCTGGCGCAAGGCCGATAAGCAGCCCGTGCTCAACGTGGATCTTTGGCAGGCGCTCGACGCGCAACTGGGGCGGCACCGCGTGGAAGCGCGGTGGGTGAAGGGCCACGCCGGCCATGCCGAAAATGAAAGAGTGGACAGTCTGGCGAACCAGGCGGCGCGATCGCTCTAAGCTGTTGTTAAAAATTACCTGATTATCGGCATGTCTCAGCCCAAAAAAAACGAACACAGAAAGCGCAGAAATCTCACTGAGGACCACGGAAACGCAAGTTCGGGACCGCGAACAACGGGGGTCATTTGGATGTGGGCGCGACCTCGATCGCTTTTGAGGGCGAGTGGCCGGTCGCGCCCTCATCCTCAGGCGCGACGCGCCTGTGCCCGCGAATCGCGGGCGATCCCTGCGTCGCATTGCACGACTCTCTTCGCGTTCTCCGCGCTTTTCTCCGTGATCTCCGCGTCTCAGCAGTTTGAAAGCGCGAGAGAATTGGCTGAGAGATGCCGATAACCAGGAAAAATTAATCTCGCCACGCTGAGGGCAAGTACGGCTTAAGGGGCCGTAACGGAATCATCAGAAAAGCGCTGATAATTCCATAACGGTCCCTAAGGAAAAAAATTACGCGAAGGTGGGGAAGCAACGCGAAGGTTGAGAAGGAAAGGGTCACCTACCCAACAAACTGCTTTCGTCGTCTTTCCCTTCCCCACCTTCGCGGGGTGCTTTTTTAGATCTTCATTCCATCAACGGCGGCCAGAGGCGCCGAAGATGTATTCCATGTTGATGAATCCGGCGACTGGTTTTCCATCCCGGGTGGCGGGGGTGAAGGTGGTGCGCTCCGCGGCATCAATGGCGGCTTCATTGAAGCCCCAGGCGCCCTCCACGCCGCTGATGATGGTGACTTTTTGAGCCTTGCCTTGCGCGTCCACGAAGACCTTCACCTTGACGGAGTGAGACCTGTCGATCTCGAAGCGCATCTGTCGGGCGCGGGCCGGGGGGATAGGCTGGGCTTTGCTCAGAGGCTGTGGCGAGGTCTCCTGGACGACCGAGGGCCCCGCGGCCGAGGGGGACGGAGTGACCGCCGGAGTCGGTCTCGGGACTTCCTGGACGGGCGCGGGTTTGGGGGATTCTTGCACCGGCGCGGGTCTCGGATCCTCTTGCTTCACCGGGGCGGGCTTGGGTGGCTCGATCCTTGGCGGAGGCTCCGGCTTGGGCAGGGCGGGCGTGGCCTGGGCGATCTGCTGGGCCTTGGCGCGGGTCTCATCCTGCTGTTTCTTTAAATCGGCTTTTTTCTGATCCAGTTCCTGCTTCTTCCGCTCTTCTTCCTTGATCTGCTGTTCGAGCTTGGCCTGCTCCGCGGCGGAGGTCGTCTTGGAGAGCTGCTCCTGCAACTTGTTCTTTTTGTCCTGGCTGGCCTGGACTTCCCCAGCCAGCGCCATTTCTTTTTCGGCCTGCTGGGCCTGGATCTTCGCGAGCTCCGTGCGCATCTTGATGAACTCTTCGCTTTCGCCCTTGGGTTTGAGCGCGAAGAAACCGAGTACGGCCACCACGGCCAGAACCGCAATGCCGCCCACGTAGAGCCCTTTCTTGCTGACCCGGGTGGTCTCGGCGTCTTCGGCCTCACCCACTTCGGATCGCGGACGGGACGCGTGGATGCTGTCTGCCTCGGAGGAGTAGGCTGCGAAGTTGTCGGCCTGCTCGGCCTTCATGGCGGCGCCGTCCCGGTCGTTCTCCTCCCGGAAGAGCGTGTGCATGAAGAAGGCCATGTTGAAAGTCGTGGGGCTGTAGTCGCCGTCGTAGAGGACGTGATCCATTTCGGTGCTGAAGGCCTGAACGCTCTCGAATGTCTGGCCCACGCCCATCAGGCGCTTCAGCAATTCCAAGATTTCCGGGGGGACCGGCGTGTCCTCCTGCGCGGCTTTGAGGGTGGCCTTGCTGGCGGCGAAGGCTGGCTCGGCCATCACCGGTAGCTTCTCGAAGGTGAGCAGTTCGTAGAGAATCGAACCCAGCGAGAAGAAATCCTGCTGCAAGGCGTTTCCACCCATGTCGCGCAGGTAGGTTTCCAGCGAGCCCTTCGTCACCGGCGATTTCGGCAGCACCTGGCGGATAGCCTGGGAGTAGGGTGCGTCCAGGATTTCCGTGGCGCCTTCAAAGCTCACCCAAACGCTATGCGGCGTGAGCAGTCCGTGGCTCAGGCCCTTGCTGTGCAATTGGATGACCCCCTGGGCGATGCCCTGGAGGACGGACAGGGCGTGGTCCACGCCCAACGGGATCTGTTCAAATTTGGCCTTCTCGATCATCTGGGCCAAGGTGCGCCCGGGCACGTAATCGCAGGCGACGTGGGGGTGGGCGCCGGCCTCGATGCGGTAGCCCTGGCCGAAGGCTTTGGAACCGCTCAGTTGTGGCAGGAGCTTGCTAGCTTCACCCAGCTTGGAGGCCAGCCCGGCCTGCAGCAATTCCTCCGAGAATGTACGCACGAGCCAGTGATGATCGAAGGCGCTGCCGACAATGGACAAGCCGCGCTGCACGCGTCCGATGGGATCCGCTGTCAGTTCTCCAGCCAGGAGGAAGGAACCAAGCCGTGAGTAGGTAGACATGGGGGGCTCCAGATGAGGTTTTAAAGATAGTCTTGAAAAGCGGAAAACCCAAGGACCACGAGATATTCAAAGTGGGATGGTTCCATCACTTGACCGTCTTGCTAGGGGGAAAGTTCCAAAGATCCCCGGTGGCGCGGTAGGCGAGGATCCAGATATTGGCCGTGGCGTGGACGCCGTTGGAAAAAGAAAG
>JANXXC010000261.1 GCA_025350765.1 Holophagaceae bacterium
CCGCAGGCGAGATCCAGCACGGGCCCCGCCGCCAGCTCCGGCGCGACCCTTAGCGCCGTCGCCACCGCCACGCGCGCCTCCGCATCGTCGCGATTGGCGTAGAGCGCCAAGTAATCCTCGTCGAACCAGTCGTTGAACCAATCGGCCATCTGTCGAAACTAGCAGGAGTGAGGGCCCTGGGAAGCCCGACCATCCGACAGAAGCGAAGCGAATGGAGGATAGGACCGTACGCGAAGCGGACGGCCCCGAAAGGGCGAGGGGCGCAGCTCCGAGTCAACCCGAGTGCCGTTACACTGGACATTCCAAAGGAATCGCACCATGAATCGCCCTGAACGCCTTGAAGATCAGATCCAGTTCCTGTTATCCACCCTTGTGCTGCGGGAACTGAGGGACCCAGAGCTGGGATTCGTCACCATCACCGCGGTGCGGATCACGCCGGATCGAAGCCAGGCGCGGGTCTACTTCACGGCGCTGCCGACCGCGGGTCTGTCGGATGGGGATCAGGTTGCCCAAAGTCGAAAGGCCCTGGGACGCGCGGCGGGATTCCTTCGCACCCACCTGGCCAAGGTGTTGGATATGAAACGCGTGCCGGAGCTGAAATTCTTTCCGGACGCCTCTCTCACCGAAGGCAATCGAATGGAGGACATCCTGGCGGAGCTCGAAAAAGAACGCGCCGCCCGGCCCGCGGAACCCGAGTCCTCTGAAGCTACGGAACTTTAATGGAGCCCGGCGTCTACTTGGTCCACAAAGAGGTGGGCGGCACCAGCTTTGATGTGGTTCGCGGCTTCACGCGCGAAGCGAGGGAAGCGGGTCTCAAGAAATATCCACTGGGACATGGCGGCACCCTGGATCCCTTCGCCAAGGGCCTGCTCTTGATCCTCGCGGGCCAGGCCACGCGGCTCATGGAACTGATGCATCCGATTCCAAAAACTTACGTGGCGGATATCGCCTGGGGCGTCGAAACCGATACCTGCGACCACTTGGGCCAAGGGATTTCCGAAGGCGATGCTTCAACCCTTTCCTTGGCAGCCTTGGATGCAGCATTGGCCTCTTTCCTGGGCTGGCAGGACCAGGTGCCACCGGCCACCAGTGCCAAGAAGATCGACGGCGAAGCGGCCTATCGGAAGGCCCATCGCGGCGAGGAAGTGATCCTGCCGCCCTCTAAGGTATACCTCCATGAAGCCCGGTGGCTGGACCATGACCTGCCCAAGAGCAGTCGTCTTGAAATCACCTGCCGCGGCGGCTACTACGTGCGCGCCCTGGCCCGGGATCTGGGCCGCCGCCTGGGCTGCGGCGCCCACCTATCGGGTCTGCACCGCACGGCCATCGGCCCCTGGAAGGACCCGGGCCAAGGTGCGCGGATTCTGGTGCAGGGCGAAGCGCTGGTGCCCTGGTGCTCCTCCCGCAGGATCACTGACGATGAGGCCATTCACCTCGGGCACGGCCGCGCGATTTCCATGGGTGAAACCGAAGCCCCCACCTGGAAATTGCCCGATGGTTTTCCGGATCCCTCAGGCCCGATTCGGGCCCTGCACGAAGGCAGGCTCACGGCCCTGCTGCGGGAAGAGGAGGGCCAACTGCGGACTTTCGCGAACCTGCGCGGAGGACTGTAGTCCTATGACACCCGTTCGCGCTGGCTCTGGGTGGCCTTGATGGCTGCGCCCAGATCCAGGATGGGCTCGGGTCGTCCGTAGACATAACCCTGCACCCACGGCACGTCCGCATCCATGACGGCGGTGAGTTCCTCGTAGAGCTCGATACCTTCGGCGATGAATCCGACCCGCATTCTTTCGGCGAAATGGGCCAGGGCGTTCAGCAGGGCCGCCTGATAGGGACGCCGATGCACCTGCTCCACTAGGCTGCGGTCAGCCTTGATGAAATCTGGCGCCAACCTCGCCATGTGGGTGAGCGACGCGACGCCCGCGCCAAGATCATCCACCGCGATCTTCAGACCGTGGTCTCTCAAGCGCTTCGCATAGACCTGGAGCTCATCGAGATTGTGGATCGAATGGCTCTCGGTGAATTCCACCACCACTTGGCCGGGGTTCACTTCTAACCCGCCCACCCATCGGGGCAGATGGTCCCAGAAATCCGGATGGGCCAAGGTGCTGGGTTCCAGATTGATGAAGTGCATCCGGTCCACGGGCACCGTGCCTGAGAGCAGTCTGAAGGCGGAGTCCAGACAGAGCAGATCGAGACTCACCTTGTGCGCATAGGGGATTTCATTGTTCGCGAAGATCGTCCCCACCGCGCGGAGCTCTCCCTCGTCATCCGTGAAGCGAAAAAGCATTTCCTGAGCCATGACCCGTGCGCTCCGGACGCTGTAGATCGGATGGGCATAGGGGACCAAGGCCCGCTGGTGGCTGAGGAGGCTCTGGAGAATGTCCGCGTTCAATTGGGCTCCGGGACCGCATCGTGACGCTGCGCCACGGGTGTGGTGCCCAGCTTATACCTCCTGTCCATCGCCGCCCACTTTGGAGCCTGTTAAGTAATGTGAAGGGCCCCTAAGCTAGACCCGGAGGCTACATGGCTCGAACCGTGGTGATTGGGGCGGGAAAATCCGGGTTGGCGGCGGCGGCTTTCCTAGCCTCCCAGGCAGTAGAAGCGGTACTCATAGATCGGGAACCCCACCCAAGCCCCGCCCAATTGCAGGCGCTCCTCAAAGTCGGCGTTCCAGCCGTTTGGGGCGATTCTCCTATTTCCCTGCTCGATGATTGTTCCGAGATCATCCTGAGCCCAGGGGTCAGCCCGCGCATTCCCCTCGCCGCTGCGGCAATTCAACGCGGAATTCCGGTCATCGGCGAGATCGAATTGGCCCATCGCGCGCTGCGCGCCAAGGCCGATGGAGGCCGCATCTTGGCCATCACCGGCACCAACGGGAAAAGCACCACCACAGATCTACTCGCCCACTTGCTGCGCGGCGCGGGTGTCAGCACCATTGCCTGCGGGAACCTTGGCACGCCTTTTTTGCAGGCGGTGCAGGAAGGTGTCCCCGGCACCGTGTTTGCGTTGGAGCTGTCCAGTTACCAACTGGAGACCGTGAAGGAATTCCACGCCGAAGGCGCCGCCTTTTTGAATCTCACCCCCGACCATCTGGCCCGCCACGGAACCCTTGAAGCCTATGGCCAGGCCAAACGGCGGATCTTCGAAAGGCAGACCGAAAAAGATCTCCGCGTGGTGCCCGCCGCCACTAGCGAGTGGTGGAGGGATGCCCCGGGAAAGGGCGTCACGGCTACCTTTGGGTGGTCTGAGCCCACAGGCGCGGGCGCCTTCTGCCGTGGGGATGGAATGCTGTGCCTGAAGGATCTCGATGGCCGCATCTCGGACATTCTGCATCGCTCGCACTTGAAGATTCCCGGGGATCACAACGTCGAAAACGCCCAAGCGGCGATGCTACTCGCGCAGCACGGCGGCGCCTCGCGAGAGGCCATCCGTTCAGGTCTGGGCAGCTATCCGGGCCTCGCCCACCGCATCGCATTCTGCGGTGAGAAGAAAGGCGTCCGCGCCTACAACGATTCCAAGGGCACCAACGTGGACGCCACGGTCATCGCCATTCGCGCCATGGAAGGCCCGCTGGTGCTCCTGCTGGGTGGCACGGACAAGGGTGCGACCTACGAACCACTGCGCGGAGAACTGAACGGCAAACTCCGCAAGCTCGTCT